>NZ_RZSV01000084.1:0-22713 GCF_004023205.1 Mesorhizobium sp. M1A.F.Ca.IN.020.03.2.1
CCCAGTACCTGACGACGTGTGACGCTCATTTGGCGACACGTGCTTCGTCGGCGGCAGAGACGTGCCACAACACGACGTGGGCGTGCGGTTCCGGAACGCCGGGATGCCCGGCATTGTAGTAGATGTCGACATGGTCGACATTGCCGCCCGGCGCCTTGAGGTCGTCCAAACGCTTGTCCGGATTGAGATCCTTGATCGGCAGCATGTAGATGGTGCTGACAAGCTTGCCGTCATGGTCATAGGCAAGGAACGGGCCGGCAGGCAATGTCGTCGGATCGACGAAAAGTTGGCCCATGCCCGGCAGGAAGTCGGGCAGCTTCACGAGCTTGCTGACCTGTTCGTAAGGAGCCGCTGGTGGGGCTTTGGTGACCTCATCCGCCGCCATGGCGCAAAGCGAACTGCCCGCTGTGAAGGCAACTGCGAGGATGAGTTTTTTCATCACGGTATCTCCTTGTTGAACTAAAAATGCGACCACCGTTGATCTATAGGAAGGTCGACAACTGATATTCATTGGTGAGACGGCCTTATCGCGTCCAACCAGCAAGCAGGAGACTGTTCCGGTCGTCAAACGAAATTAACTGTTGTCTCAGTGCACTATTTTTGCTCGTCAGGTCGCGTACGGTTTGCTTGATTTCGAAAAATCTTTCACTACCTTCAAACTGCTATGCGTATTTTTAACCTCGATTTCCGGCGAATGCCGAAACGCCTCAAAACGGGCCATTAACCCGGACGCGAGAGGGCCCTGGCTTCGCGTCCGGGACGGCCAGGATCTGAACTTCATTCGAAAGTGATTTCGGCTCTGCCTAAGCAGCGCGGCTGAACACTCATTTGCGCTTGCGTTTGGATCGACGCGGAGGTTTGACCCCGATGATCTCCCCCATCTTGTCGGAAGAAGACATCTCGCTTGACCTTGTGACAAAGGGAAAGCAATCAGCCTTGTCGAAAATCGCGATCAGGATCGCTCGAAGGAGTGGACTTGACGAGAAGGTGGTTCTCCGCGGTCTTTTCGACCGCGAGCGCCTCGCCTCGACCGGCATCGGTCGTGGCGTGGCGATCCCGCACGCTCTACTGGATAACATCTCCTCGCCTGTCGCGTCTTTGACACGCTTGGTCCCGCCTGTGGATTTCGACGGTCCCGACGACGACCCAGTCGATCTCATTTACACTATCCTTTGGCCGCGCTCAGCCTCTTCCGCCTTCCTCCCTGCCCTTTCGCGAATATGCCGGCTGCTTCGGGCATCTCAGGTTCGAGAGCGGCTCCGCCTTGCACAATCCGCAGATGAGGCGTTGACGGTTCTCGAAACTCAGCTGCTCCCGAGTTCCACCAATTTGCATATTTCCCCGGATCAGATGCTCGGACAGCGGACCGACAGCTTTCGCGTACCAACGAAGCCTACCGGCGCGGTCACGATCACCGCCACGCCGGCAAGCATTGCCGAGACTGTAAACATCACCACGGTCGCATTTGCTATGGCGATACTGGGACAAACATTCCTGTTTTTATGTCCTTGAGGACAACATTGGTGTGCATTCGCTTGATCTGTGGATTTTGGGACATGATCTGCGCGGTGATCTCGTCGTACTGCTCCACATCCTGTGCCGTGATGATTGCAACGAGATCCACTGATCCAGTCACATAGTAGACCTGTTGGATGTGATCCTGTTTCTCGACCCAAGCCCGGAATTTCGATAGAGCATCGTAGTTTTCGCGCTCGATCTCCATTCCGACAATGAACGTCATCGGACTTCCAGCAACCTTGCGGTCCACAAGGGCGATTTCCGCGGAGATGATCCGTTCCTCCCGCATCCGCTTAATGCGCCGCTGAACAGCGGACGCTGAAAGGCCAACCATCTCTCCAATGGCTTCCGCCTTCATCTGACAATCCCGCTGCATGATCTCAAGGATGGTTCGGTCGAACTGATCCAGTAACTCCGCCATTTTCTCCTCGCACCTGAGACTTTCCGCTGACTATAGTTCCCAATCGCGGTCAATCGTCAAAATTTGGCCGATGCTCGCTTCTCCCGCGACAATTGATGAGTTTTGCGCGTTCCGGGCATTTTGCCGGCTCAGCGTGCAGGCTGACCAGTTCTTTGGCCATTCTGCGAGCTTCGACCTGCCTCTCGGCTCGTTCATCATCGATCCATCGCTCACGAGAGGAATTGGCATGACACAGTACAATATCGCGCTTATCGGTTTCGGCGGTGTCAACCGCGCCTTGGCCGAGCTGATCGCAGGAAGCAATGATCGTTGGAATGCCGAACTCGGCTTCCGTTTAAACATCGTCGCTGTTACCGATCTCCATCTCGGCTCAGTCATTTCTCCCAACGGAATCGACGCGCGCATGCTGGTGGAAACCAGATTCGCGAGGGGCGGGTTCGCACAACTGTCCGGCGGCAGTGCCGAAGCCGACAACGAAAAGGTCATCAAGCAGGCTCCGGCTGGCATTGTCGCCGAGGCGACCTTCACCAATCCGGTCGATGGCGAGCCGGCCGTATCCCATTGCCGTTGGGCACTCGAAAGCGGCAAGCACGTCGTCACAACCAACAAGGGCCCGGTTGCCCTGGCGGCCACGGAGCTGAAGGCACTCGGGGCGCGGCACGGCGTGATGTTTGAACATGAGGGGGCTGTCATGAGCGGCACCCCGGTCATTCGTATGGCCCAAAGGACGCTCGCGGGCGCCGGGCTTCATGGTTTCGAAGGGATTCTGAACGGCACCTCGAACTTTGTTCTTGGCCGCATGGAGGGCGGGCTTTCCTTCGCGGAGGCGGTAAAAGAAGCAAAGGACCTCGGTTATGCGGAAGCCGACCCTACTGCCGATGTTGAAGGTCACGATGTCCGGTTGAAAGTCGTCATCCTCGCAAATGAACTACTCGGTGGAAAGCTGACGCCGCAGGACGTGGACTGCAAGGGTATTTCGGGCCTGACCGTGGCCGATATCGACGCGGCGACGCGAGAAGGCTATCGCTGGAAGCTGATCGGCTCGGCCTCGGTTCGCCAGGACGGTGGTATCGCAGCCCGTGTGGCACCGCAGCGCCTTGCGCTCGATCATGCGCTCGCCGCCGTTGGCGGGGCGATCAACGCCATCTCGCTCAAGACAGACCTTCTCGGCGCGGTGACGGTGACCGGACCCGGCGCAGGCAGGGTCGAGACGGCCTATGCGCTCCTCTCGGACATCATCACCATCCATCAGTGCCGCCCTTCCGCCGACAAGAAGGAGGCCGCGTGATGACCGCTGCAAAATTGCGTGTCGCCGATGTGTTCGAGCAGATAGCCGTCAGAAATCCCTATGATGGAACGGTGATCGGCAGCGTCGAAAGCACGGCTGCCGACCAGATTGCGGCGCTCATAAATCGCGCCAAAACCGGAGCTGTCTTGTCGAGAGCGCTGCCGAGACACCAGCGAGCGACTTTATTGGAAAGGGCCGCCAGCGCCGTCGAGCGCCAGAACGAAGATTTTGCCCGCTTGATTGTACGGGAAGCCGGCAAAACCATCGTCCAGGCCCGCAAGGAAGCCTCTCGGTGCGTCAACACGCTGAAGCTCTCCGCGGAAGAAGCAAAACGCAACGCCGGTGAGGTCATTCCGTTCGACGCTTACGCCGGTTCCGAGGCGCGTCAGGGCTGGTTCACGCGGGAGCCGCTAGGGATCATCGCAGCGATTACTCCTTACAACGACCCGCTCAATCTCGTCGCCCATAAGCTCGGGCCGGCAATCGCCGGCGGCAACGCCGTCTTGCTGAAGCCGTCCGAACTGACCCCGCTTTCGGCGATCCGCCTTGTCGAAACGCTGGTCGAAGCCGGGTTGCCTGAGGAGATCATCACGGTCGCTGTCGGCGGCGCCGACCTGGGCAGCGCGATCGTCTCGGCGCGCGATGTCCGAATGGTGTCGTTCACCGGAGGTTTTGCGACCGGAGAAGCAATTGCCAGGACAGCAGGGCTGAAGAAGCTCGCCATGGATCTCGGCGGCAATGCACCTGTCGTAGTCCTGGCGGATTGTGACTTCGCCAAGGCGGTCGATGCGTGCGTGTCGGGCGCGTACTGGGCTGCCGGCCAGAATTGCATCGGCACCCAGCGGATTATCATCCAGGCGCCGGTCTATGAGCGGTTCCGTGAAGCGTTCGTGGCTGGTACGCGCAACCTGCTTGCCGGCAATCCAGAGCGCGAGGATACCGACGTCGGCCCGATGATTTCGGAACAGGCGGCCAAACGCGCGGAGACGATGGTCGACGACGCCATTGCCGCGGGAGCAAAGCTCCTGTGCGGGCACCGTCGAGCAGGAACAGTCTATCAGCCAACCGTGCTGGAAGGTGTGCCGAAGACATGTCGATTGTGGGCGGAGGAAGTCTTCGCGCCCGTCGTCCTCCTGCAATCCTTCGATACACTCGCCGATGCGATCGTGATGGCGAACGGTCCCGAATACAGCCTGCACGCAGGCGTCTTCACCAACAACATCGGCGACGCATTGGATGCCGCCGGGCAGATCGAGGCAGGAGGAGTGATGATCAACGACTCTTCCGATTATCGGTTTGATGCCATGCCGTTCGGCGGTTTCAAGTATGGCGCCATGGGGCGTGAAGGCGTTCGCTTTGCCTACGAAGAGATGACACAGCCAAAGGTCATCTGCATCAATCGAGCCTAGGCTGGCTTTTCCGCATAAGAGATGGGTTGAGCGCTCATCTTCCGCGTATCTGATAACAAATACGCGGGAATGCCGCATACCGGGCCGGCTACTATCCGGCAAACCCAATCAGAATTCCGCAGGGAACTACAGGCATGACGAAAAAGGCCCCTCCTGCCTTGCTCGTGGACAATGTCCACAAGAGCTATGCCAACCATGAAGTCCTCAGAGGGATATCGCTGTCGGCTGAGAAGGGCGATGTCATTTCGCTCATCGGGTCTTCGGGGTCAGGCAAAAGCACCTTTCTGCGGTGCATCAACTTTCTCGAGATTCCTGATCGCGGCCGCTTTGTCATCAATGGCGAAGAGGTTCTCATGAAGTCCGGCCAAGGCGGACGGGGGTATCCGGCCAACTGGCGGCAGATCGAGCGTATGCGGACCGGCCTGGCCATGGTGTTCCAGAGTTTCAATCTCTGGCCCCACCTGACGGTGCTCCAGAATGCCATCGAGGCCCCGGTTCATGTGCTGGGGGTGAGCCGCAGCGAGGCGATCGATCGGGCCGACAGTTTGCTTGCGAAGGTCGGACTTTATGAGAAACGGCACGCCTATCCGGCCTTCCTGTCGGGCGGCCAACAGCAGCGCGCGTCCATCGCTCGTGCCCTTTGTGTCGACCCGGCCGTGATGCTGTTCGACGAGCCTACTTCCGCCCTGGATCCTGAACTTGTCGGCGAGGTCCTGAAGGTTATCCGAGATCTCGCGGACGAGGGCCGAACGATGCTCCTCGTGACGCATGAGATGAAATTCGCTCGCGACGTCTCCAGTCACGTGATGTTCCTGCATCAGGGGCGTGTCGAAGAAGAAGGGTCGCCGGATCAAGTCTTCGGTGCGCCGACAACTGCCCGTTGCCGAGAATTTACCGGCGCGTTGAGCGGCTGACCCTCCCTGTTTCCAACCTGACGAAAACTCAAGAAAGGGGAATTGAATGAAATTGCTGTCCATCCTGCTGACAGGGACCGCGCTCGCGCTTTCAATCGCCACGGCGAGTGCCGAAGTTCGCTTTGGCATCATGAACGAAGCCTATCCGCCCTTCTTCACCAAAGACCCCTCCGGCAAGTGGGTCGGCTGGGAAATCGAGCTGATGGATGCTGTCTGCGCCGAGATGAAGGAAACCTGCTCTGTCGTCGACATGTCCTGGGACGGGCTCATTCCAGGGCTTCAGGCGAAAAAATTCGATGTCATCTGGTCGTCGATGTCGATCACCGACGAGCGCAAGCAGACGATCGACTTCACCGACAAATACTACAACACGCCGAGCAAACTGATTGGCGCCAAGGATGGCACGACCGGAGCTTCGCCGGATGATGTTTCGGGGAAGACGATCGGTATCCAGGTGTCGACCATCCAGTCCGAATACTACAAGAAATATTTCGCCGACAAGGCATCGGAAAAAACCTACACGACGCTCGATGAGGCGTTCCAGGATCTTGCCGCCGGCCGGATCGACTACGTCTTCGGCGATTCCATACCGCTATCGGAATTCCTCAAATCCGACTTCGGCAAGGAATGCTGCAAGGACATGGGAAATGTGAAAGACGATCCGGCCATCCTTGGATCGGGCATCGGCGGTGGACTGAGAAAAGGCGATCAGGCACTGCGCGAGAAGCTCAATGCAGCAATTACGGCTGTCAGAGCAAACGGAAAGTATGCGGAAATCTCGAAGAAGTACTTCGATTTCGACCCGTACGGTGAATGAGTGTGGCTACGGCAGACGACGTAAGCGCATCTGCCGTAGCCCGCTTGTCCGCCGGTTCTGTCTCGGGTCATTGGCCGGTGCACCGCCGGCGTTGTTCGCCGGCTGCGAAGCATCGCGCTTCGCGGCTCTCGTTCCCGCCCAAAAATCAAGGTTGAACTCAGATGTCGACCTCCCAGTCGATCCTGGAAATGCTTTCCCCCTATCCGCCTGGATGGGGCGGCGTGCTTCTCAAAGGCGCGCTTTCCACCATTTCGATATCGTTGGGTGCTTACCTTCTCGGGATGCTGATTGGTCTTGGCGGGGCTCTTGGCAAACTCAAGGGCAACCCGCCGGTCCTGCTTCTTCTCGACGTCTATACGACTGCGGTTCGGGCCATTCCCGAACTGATCCTGATTATCGGTCTGTACTATGCCGGCACTGACGGTCTGAACCGAATTCTCTCGAGCTTCGGGCTTCCCAATGTCGAGATCAACGGGTTTGTCGCGGCAATCGCAGTGCTCGGAATCGTCCAGGGCGCCTACATGACCGAAGTGTTTCGTGGCGCAATCCTGGCGATTCCTGTTGGACAGATCGAGGCCGCCAGTTCCTTCGGCATGCGCCCATGGTTGAGGTTTCGCCGTATCGCTCTGCCGGCATTGATCCCGAATGCCCTGCCTGGGCTTGCCAACCTCTGGATGTCGGTGACGAAGGACAGTGCGTTGATCGCGGTCGTCGGCTATCAGGAGTTGGCGCTCGCCACGCGGATCGCGGCCGGCAACACGAAGCACTATTTTCTGTTCTTCCTGGTCGCCGCTGCCGTCTATCTCGTCATCACGCTTGTCTCCAACGTCGTCTTCGGCCTCCTCGAGAGCCGCTATCGACGCGGGCAGCCGAAAACCGCTTAGGACGCTCGCGATGAATTTCTCATGGGTATCGTCCTATTGGCCGCTCATTGCCGCAGGCGCGGTTCAGACGGTCCTCCTTCTCGTCATCTCCGTCGGGGTCGGCTTCATTCTGGCGATCGGTCTTGCGCTCGCGCAGGTCAGCGGTCCGCGATGGCTGAAATGGCTTGCCCGTTGCTACTGCACCTGCCTTCGCGGCACGCCACTTTTGATCCAACTGTGGTTGCTCTATTACGGCATCGGTTCGCTGCTGCCGATGATACCAGGGCTGCGCGCGAGCTTCCTCTGGCCGATAGTGCGGGAGGGCTTCTTCTTCGCAGCGCTCAGTTTCACGCTCAACTACGCCGCCTATGAGGCCGAAGTCCTGCGGGGTGCGCTTCTCGCCGTCCCGAAAGGCGAGCTCGAGGCAGGTCGCTCGTTCGGTATGACTTCCTGGACGCTGTTGAGACGGATCTGGCTGCCTCGCGCCATACGTATCGCACTGCCGACGATAGCTGGCGAGGTGGTTCTGCAACTGAAAGCGACACCCCTCGCTTTCACCGTGACAGTGATGGATCTCTACGCCGTCGCGTACAAGGTGAGGCAGGACACCCTGCTCGTTTATGAACCGCTGATGATCGTCACGGTGTTCTACATCTTGCTGACGCTTCTGATCACCCGCACCTTCAGGCTCGTCGAGGCGCAAATCCCGGTTCGCAGCTGAATTATCAGCTCGGCCCCAAGACGATGAAATTCAAGGAATTCTGCAGGAAGGTCTTCCATGTCCTCGAACATCTCTACTCCCTTCGCAACTGACAGTTGGGGCTCGAATGCACGCATGACGCTGTTGTCGCCCGTAAGCGGCGGTGTCGTCCTACATCGGGAAACCCTGGCGCTCGACGGCGGACTGACCATCGATCCGATCACGAAGGCTATCGCGCCCAACATCTCAATGTCGGTCAACAACATGTTGGTTCCTGGTGACGGCGCCTTTTCCGCGGACGGGGTATCAGACCTGACTGCTCTGCCGTTTCTGTATGCCCGCTGGACCAATCCGACCGTGCGGCAACTCGAGCAGCGCATGGCCGCACTCGAAGGTGCGGAGGATGCGCTCGCAACAGCAACCGGCGTGGCCGCGATCGCAGCCACCTTCCTGACCTTTCTCAAAGGGGGGGACCATCTGATCATCAGCGACGTCTGCTATGCCGGCGCCTACGAACTGGCACACCGGATATTGCCCGAGTACGGAATCGAGGTGAGCGCCGTGAACATGTCGGTCATTGGCGACGTTGTCGCAGCCTTCCGACCCAACACGCGGCTCGTCCACTGCGAAAGCCCCTGCAATCCAATCCTGCGCCTGACCGATCTGGCCGAAGTCGCGAAGCTGGCACACGAACGCGGCGCGCTGGTTTCCGTCGATTCCACGCTTGCCACGCCGGTCGCGACCCGCCCGGCCGTACTCGGCATCGATCTCGTCATTCACTCCCTGACCAAGTTCATCAACGGGCACGGCGACGCCTTGGGTGGCGCCGTGTGCGGGCGCAAGGATCTGGTGGAAAAAATCCGCTCTCGTACTGGAGTTTATCTCGGCGCTTCTTTGTCTGCCCAGAATGCCTGGCTCATCATGCGCGGGATCGACACGCTCTTTCCCAGGCTCCGGACCATGTCCGCTTCTGCGATGCAGATCGCCCGTTTTCTCGCCAAGCATCCAAGAATCAGGTCTGTCACCTACCCCGGCCTGGAAAGCCATCCGCAGCATGCCTTGGCAACACGTCAGATGGATGTATTCGGGGGAGTTCTGACCTTCCAGACCGACGACCCGCAGGCGATGGCAGCCCAACTCGCTGACAGGCTCCGCGTAGCGCACTACGCCTTTTCGCTTGGTCACCAGCGCAGCATCGTTGTCCTTCTCGATACGAACGAAATGATGAAATCGACTTACGGTCTGCGGGGCGCTCAGCTCGACGACTACCGCGCCTTCGCGGGAGACGGCGTCTTTCGCCTTTCCATTGGCCTGGAGTCGGTGGACGACCTGATCGAGGATCTTGACCAGGCGCTGCGTGCCTAAGGCTCTTGCGCGAGGGGATATGATGACCGTTGAGAGAACCGAAACCGATATGCTCGGCGAGCGGGATCTGCCCGCCGACGCGCTGTTCGGCATCCACACGCTGAGGGCAGCGGAGAATTTCGACGTATCCGGAATCCGCCTGCGGGACTTCCCGGAATTCGTTCAATCGCTTGCCATGGTCAAAAAGGCGGCTGCACGAACCAACAAGGAGCTGCAACTACTGGCTCCCGATGTTGCCGATGCAATCGATCGAGCCTGCGATCGACTGATCACCTGCGAGGACCTCACCGACCATTTCCCGATCGACATGATGCAGGGAGGCGCCGGGACCTCGACCAACATGAACGTCAATGAGGTGGTCGCGAACCTGGCGCTTTTGGAGATAGGCAAGGTGCCGGGCGACTACGCCGCGGTTCACCCCAATGACCATGTCAACCTGTCCCAGTCGACTAACGATGTCTATCCGACGGCCATCCGGGTAACGGTGATGCGCGGCTGCGCCGCCGTGCTCGAAGCGCAGCAAAGACTGCGAGATACCTTTGGCAGAAAGGGTGAGGAATTCGCTAATATCGCCAAGGTCGGACGCACCCAGTTGCAGGACGCGGTCCCAATGTTCCTTGGTCAGGAGTTCGACGCTTTTGCCGAGACCATTGACGAAGACATAATCCAGCTTCGAAAAGCCATGGAACTGATGCGGGAAATGAACCTCGGAGGCACCGCCATCGGCACCGGCTTAAATGCGCCCGAGGGATTCTCAGTCAGCGCCTGCCGTCATCTTTCGGAGATTTCTCGGCTTGAAATGGTTCCGGCACGCAACTTCGTGGAAGCAACGTCCGACACCGGAGCCTTTGTGTCGTTTTCGGGCACGCTGAAGCGGATCGCTGTCAAGCTTTCCAAGATATGTAACGATTTGAGGCTGCTCTCCAGTGGCCCTCGGGCTGGCCTTGGTGAAATCAGATTGCCTCCGCGACAGGCCGGCTCGTCGATCATGCCGGGCAAGGTCAACCCAGTCATTCCCGAGATGATGAACCAGATTGGTTTTCAAATCATTGGCAACGATCTGACGGTGACACTGGCGGCGAGCGCTGGACAATTGCAGTTAAACGCGATGGAGCCCGTGATCGTTCTCAACATCCTGCAATCGATGCGACTTCTGGCGCGCGGCATGGATATCCTGCGCGAACGTTGCGTCGACGGCATCGAGGCGGATGCCGATCGCTGCCGCTTTCTCTATGATCAGTCGCTCATTCTGGCCGCATCGCTCAATCCAGTTGTCGGATATAGCAAGGCTGCACTCTTGGCCAAGGCGGCGCTCGCTTCCGGCACAAGCCTTCGCCAGGCTGCTGAGGCCGATGGCTCGTTCAGCCGTGCACAACTGGATCAGATTTTCGGCGTCGCGCAGTCCTCCTCTGTTGTGCTGAAACGCATTTAACTCCCGAATCGACCATGGCCGTATTTACCCAGCTTTCCGACGATGACCGCGAAGCGATTTCGGTCGCCTACGGCATAGCCCCGCTGACCTCGGTGATTGGCATCGCCGACGGAAATACCGAGACGACCTATCTCTTCCGGTCACAGCGGGGCGAGTACATCGTCACTCTGTTTGAAAACGGCGCTGAGCCGTTCGATCTTGAACGCGCGTTTCGGACCATGGAGTTGTTGTCGGCCGCGTGTGTTCCCTGCCCTAAAACGTTCCGCACCGAAACGGGCGGGGCGACGATCCGTCTGTCCGGGAAGCTCGTGGCGGTGGTCGGCTTTGTCCAGGGCACGCAATCGGCTTGCGCAAGCCCGGCCCAGTGTTTCGATCTCGGGCGGCGCCTCGCGCAGATCCATCGAACGCTGATGCCTGCCTCTCCCGAAAAGAGGGAGGGACTGCCAAGGGGACCAATCCATGGGGCGCTGTTTCCGGACAATGTGTTTTTTCTCGGCGATTGCGTCAGTGGCATCATCAATTTCAGGCTTCGCCATGACGATGTCCTGATCGCAGAACTGGCAGACGTGTTGGTTCGATGGACGATGCTGAGCAACGGGGCGCTGGATGGGGAGCGCGCGGAGGCAATTCTCAAGGGGTATTGCCGCGTCCGCCAGTTGCAAGACAACGAGCGCCAAGCACTGGCGGCCTTTGCTCTCGCTGCGGCTGCGACTTTTATAGCTGTTTCGGAAGGTAGTATTGATCTACGGGTTCGTGCCGAGAACGCGTTCCTATCAGCGCAAAGCCTGTTTGCAGCTAGAGAAACTCCTATTGGTGCCGCATGAAAAGGCTTCTTGACCGGGCAGACGAGCGTATTCTTATGGAACTGACCAGGAACGCGCGTATCTCGCATGCGGACCTGGCCGCGAGGGTCAATCTTTCTCGCAACGCCGTCCGCCAGCGGATTGAACGCCTGGAGCGGGATGGCCTAATCCGGGGATATACGATCATTGCAGGCGAAGGACGCATCGCGTCTTCAACGATTGCGGCACTGATGTTTGTTTATCGCAATGACCGGATGCGGGGGGGCGACGTCATTCAAGCACTGCGACGGATCCCAGAGGTCGTCGCCTGCGACGTGATGAGCGGCGAATTCGACCTGGTCGTCCGTGTAGAGGCGACGGAGGCCGATCGCACACGGCAGATCTGGCAGGAGATTTCCGCATTGCCCGGTGTGCGAGACACCCTCACAGCGTTCGCGCTATCGTCGATGATCCGGCGTTGAACCTTTATGGATTCCCCTCCTTAGGCCGTGCGACCGATGGGAGGGATGTCCGACTTGGGGGCCGAGAGCGGGCTGTCCGCTTTCTGCAAGAAAGTCGAAAAGCCACCTTCTCCCGGAAGGCTAGTGCTTCAAGATCTGGCTGAGGAACAATTTCGTTCGCTCGTGGCGCGGGTGACTGAAAAACTCGTCGGGCGTGCCCTCTTCGACGATCTGCCCAGCGTCCATGAAAATGACGCGGTCGGCCACTGCACGGGCAAGACCCATCTCATGCGTTACACACACCATGGTCATGCCGTCGCGGGCCAATCCAGTCATGGTCTCCAGCACCTCCGAGACCATTTCCGGGTCGAGGGCAGAGGTCGGTTCGTCGAAAAGCATGACGTCCGGTTTCATGCACAGGCTGCGGGCGATCGCGACACGCTGTTGCTGGCCGCCCGACAGCTGGACCGGGAACTTGTTCGCCTGCTCGGGAATACGGACCCGTTCGAGGAACTGAATAGCGGTCTTGCGTGCTTCCATGGCGGAAACACCTTTGACCCACATTGGCCCGGCCATGCAGTTCATCAACACCGTCATATGCGGAAACAGATTGAAGTGCTGGAACACCATGCCAACATTGGAGCGGACGGCGGCGACGTTCTTCATCTTGCCATGCAGGGCGACGCCGTTGACGACGATATCGCCGCCCTGATGCGCTTCGAGGCGGTTGAAGCAGCGGATCAGTGTCGACTTGCCCGAGCCGGACGGCCCGCAGATGACGATGCGCTCGCCTTTGTGGACAGTCAGGTTGATGTCCTTCAGCGCGTGGAACTGGCCGTGCCATTTGGAAACTGCCCTGGCTTCAATGATAACCCGCGCGCTCATCGCACTTTGCTCCTGGCGTAGTGCCGTTCGATCCGCGACTGGATCAGCTCGAGGCAGATCGACAGCACCCAATAAATAATGGCGGCCGAGATCAGCATTTCCATGTGCTGGAAGGTCTTCTGGCCGAGCGTTCGTGCCAGCAACATCAGCTCCCAAACGCCGATGACGGAGACCAGCGAAGAATCCTTCAGCATCGAGATGAACTGGTTGCCGGTCGGCGGAATGATGACCGGCAATGCCTGCGGCAGGATGATGCGGCGCATGGTCAAGGCGAAGCCGAACCCATGGAGCGCGAGGCCTCCCATTGGCCCCGATCGATGCTCTGAATGCCGGAGCGGAAGATCTCGGTCATGTAGGCGCCGTAGCAGAGCGACAGCGCCAGTATGCCGGCGGGCACGGCATTGATGACGAAGCCGAGCTGCGGCAGCATCTCAGGTTCGGGAGCGGCTCCGCCTTTGCACAATCCGCAGATGAGGCGTTGACGGTTCTCGAAACTCAGCTGCTCCCGAGTTCCACCAATTTGCATATTTCCCCGGAGGGGTTGGAGTTGTCTCGTATGGATGCAGCGCTGCCCTGCGGGGCGCGGTGCGATGGCCTCATTTCCGAGCACCCCTGACCGCTACACACCGCGATGATGCCCGAAAACTTCCTCGTAGGCCCCCCGTTCCCCGGCTGCATTGGCGACGGGCGAGCCAGCGGGCCACTAGGAACGCTGGAACTACGTGAGATGGCTGCGTGTGGACAATTTGGTGCGTCTAGGCTTCGACTGGACGGGTGTCACACTACCGCATGGGAAGAGCGCTCTTTCTGGAAGGAGACGAGAATGGTTAAGCCGAAGAAAAACGGCAAGGCAGTTTCAAGGCTGTTCGAGTCTAACATCAACCGTGACAGCAGCTTGCTGCCGATGCTGATCGGCGGGCTTGTCCTGAATCATCATCGGGGCAACCGTCGTTATGATGTTCGTTTAGTTTCGTAGGGATACCGACGCGAATAGCGGCCCTGACGCACACGCCATTAGGCCTGCTGATCAATTTGACAGGAGTCTGGCCTCGTTACGTGGATGTGTGGTGACGCGAAGCTCAACGGCGGGCGCGGTCGATAGAGATGTTGCTAGGCGCGCATCCGTACGCCGCCGCGTAATCTGCGCCTGCCCATCGCCCGCAGCCGACATCGAGACTTATTACATTTTTGACCTTCGGCTCGAAAGCAGGAGGGGGAACGACTGGGCAACACTGTGGGACTTTCCGTGGGACTTTGCGTGCCGAACTCTGCCAATGTACGCCGTTCGTTCCGCTCTTCCATTTTGGGGCTTGCTCAAAATGGTTCGGAACCCTATGGGGATGCCGTTCGGAGTGTAGCGCAGCCTGGTAGCGCACCTGATTTGGGATCAGGGGGTCGCGTGTTCGAATCACGCCACTCCGACCAGTTTCCTGAACATCTTAGAGCCCGCGCTTCGGGAACCCTGTCGGCCTTCAGAAGTTCTGTTGCCATGGCCGACACTCCAAGGACCCCCACCATCGCCCGCATCTGGCGCGGCCGGACCTTGCCGGAAAAAGCCGACGATTATGAAGCTTACAATTACGAGACCGGCATCAAGCCGCTCATCGAAAAGGCACTCGGCGTCCAGACATTTCGCGAGGACACGGCGACCCATTCCGAGTTCGTGACGATCTCCTATTGGGAGAGCATCGAGGCAATGGCGCGCTTCACCGGCGGCGGGCCGACCCAGGTCCACCACCTCGACCGGGACGCGGAATTCCTGATCGAGCTGCCGAAGAGCGTGCAAGTGCTGCGCTTGCTCACCAGCCATGGCAGGACGGGCTGAAGGTGTCCAGCATCGAGCAACAGGCCTTGATCTCTGAAGGGAGCCGTCGGCGTGGACCCGAGTAAACCCGCCGGGCGAGTCCCCAAAACCTCGAGCCCGGCGAGCCTACAACCCGGTCTGCAATGTGACCGGGACCGGGATCAACCGGCCTCTTCGACGCTGCAAGATGGATGCCAGGGCAATGGCTCGAAATGGGACAGCCACGATCCCGCAACCCGGACGGAAAACCGCTACGCGCTTTTCCCGGAGTTGCTCTAAACTCCGGGCAAACGGGGCAAGGGGGACTCTGGATGCCTATTCTCGAGGCGCTGCTGTCGCTGATCGGCCCGGCCTATTTGGCCTATTATGGCTTCGCGGTTCCGGTGGCGGTCGCCTGGGCAATCCTGTGCGCTACTCTGTGGGTTTGGAACAACCGGCCGAGCAAGAGGCAGAATGGCAGCGTCGCCCCGTCGCGGATCGCCAGCCTGGTGCTCTTCGTCTTTGTCACCGCATGCTACGTGGCGACGCATACGGGGGTCTATCTGCTGGCTCGGCATCTGGCCGGATTATGGGCGTAGAGAGCGCACAACCCCGGGAACAGCCTTCCTCGACAGCCTAAATATCGAACTCGCCCTGGCCCTCGTCCATGGCGCTGACGGTCTCGGCGGCGAGCGCTCGGGTGATCGGCGTCTTGCGCTCGAGAGCGGCGCGGTCGAGGCGCTCCACGACCCGCATGGCAGTCGCCAGCGAGCGTTCGATGCGCCGCACCAGATATTGCACGACATGCGGCTCGACCTCGACCTGGCGGTCGGCGAAGAGCTTGGTGATAACGCCGGCGAGCAGCAGGTCGTCCGGCTCGTGGATCTCGATGGTCGCCGCCGCTTTCAGCCGCGAGATGAGGTCCGGCAGCGCGACGCGCCAGGCCGAGGGAAAGCGCCGCGCCGTCAGAAGCAGCGTGGAGCCGGCGCCGCGCACGGTGTTGATCAGGTGGAACAGGCCTTGCTCGTCGATCGAGAGCTTGTCGATGTCGTCAATCAGCGCGGGGCTCGCACCTAGCCCGCCAATGTGCTCGCCGATGCTGTCGGGAGCGATGGCGACAGCGTGCGCATGCGCTTGCCAGATCTGGGCGAGATGCGTCTTGCCGGACCCGGGAGGGCCGGCGAGCACCACCACCGGCGCGGGCCAGTCCGGCCAGCGGTCGACCAGTGCTGCGGCCTGCGCGTTGGCGCCTGAGACGACGAGCTCGTCGCGCGAATAGCCGGTACCGTGGCCGAGATCGAGCGGCAGCTGGCGCGGTGGACCGGTTCGTTCGCCAGCCATTTCAGCCACGCGGCTGTGAGCGGCGGCCGCCGCCGCGATCCGCCGGCAAAGGAGGTGCGGGCTCGGTGGCATGGCCGTTGTAGAGCGGCGATTCGAGGTAGCGGGCAATCGCAAAGCGCACCAGCACGGCAATGGCCGCCGAAGCCGGCACCGCAATCAGCAGGCCGACGAAGCCGAACAGCGCACCGAAGGCAAAGAGCGCGAACATCAGCCAAACCGGATGCAGGCCGACGCTTTTGCCGACCAACCTCGGCTGCAGGATATTGCCCTCGATGAACTGGCCGACGAAGAACACGCAGGCCACCGCCACGATCATCGTCCAATCCGGCCAGAACTGGACGAAGGCGACGCCAACCGCGAGCACCAGCCCGGTCAGCGAGCCGACATAGGGGATGAAGGAGATCAGCCCGGCGAAGAAGCCGATGAGGATGGCGAAGTTCAGCCCCGTCAGCGTCAGGCCGGTGGCGTACATGGCGCCCAGCACAAGGCAGAGAGTGCCCTGCCCGCGCACGAAGCCGGCGGTGGCGGTGTTGATCTCGCGGGCAAGCGCCCTGACCGTCTCGACATAGTCGCGCGGCACCCAGCTGTCGACCACTGCGACCATGCGGTCCCAGTCGAGCAGCATGTAGAAGGCAACGACCGGGGTGACGACGAAGAGGCTGACCACCGAAACCAGCGCCACGCCCGAGCTCCAGATCGAGGTGAAGACGGTGGTGAGCAGCCCGAAGCCGGTGGTGAGCAGCGAGTTCAGTCCTTCGCGCAGGCTGGCCGCGTTGACACCAAAACGCTGCTCCAGCCACTTCGGGTCGAAGCTGGTGATGAGCGACTGCAGGCGGGTGAGGTATTCCGGCAGCTTGCGCGCGAAATCGGCCATCTGCGTGGCCAGCACAGGCACCAGGATAACGAAGGCGAGCACTACGACGACGACGAAGGCAATGAGGATCACCACCGTCGCCATCAGCCGGGAGAGGCCGAGCCGCTGCAGCCGATCGGCCACCGGATCGAGAAAATAAGCGAGCACCATGCCGGCGACGAAGGGCAAGAGGATGCCGGAGAAGACATAGAGGAACAGCGCCAGAAGCACGGCAACGATCAGCCAGAATGCGATCTGCCGGCGCAACGCCGTCGAGGCCGCGGCCGTCCAGGCTTCGCCGTCAGGTGTCCGTTCTGGAATTGCCCGACTTGGTGTTGCTCGTCCGGGAGCCTTCGCCATAGCCACTCATATGCCTTAGCCAGGCCACGAGATAGGCCGCGGCCGAAGCCACGGTCAAGACCCCCGAGAGCAATATGAGGGCCGGCCGGAGCGGATAGAGATGCATGGAAAAGGCAAGCTCGCCCAGCACAAGCGCCGCCAGCGCGATCTGCACGGCGGTGTTCACCTTCGACACCAAGAGCGGCTTCATCTCGACCGGCTGCGCCATCACGCTGGACAAAAGCACGGCGCAGACGATCAGCGCGTCGCGCGAGACCATGGTCACGACAAGCCAGAGCGGCAGTTCCCCGGCATAACCCATGACGACGAAGACCGAGACCAGGAGGAGCTTGTCGGCGACCGGATCGAGATAAGCGCCGAGCCGCGAGAACAACCGGTAGCGGCGAGCGATGAAACCGTCGACGCCGTCGGAGATGCCGGCGACGAGGAAGCCGGCAAAGGCCCAGTCCCAGCGCGCCTGCAGCATGGCCAGCACCACGGCCGGCACCAGCAACAGCCGCATGATCGTGATCATGTTAGGTATGGTCACGTGATGTCCCATCATGGGTTTTGTTGGAAGATAGTTGATGGAGATGAGAGGCGCACGCAAGGGAGGAGTTGCGGATCTCCCCGCTCGAGGGGGAAGATGGTCTCTGGCGCACAAGGCGCTGGAGCTCCACGCGAGGCGACCCCCCTTTGTCGCCTCCGGCGACATCTCCCTCTCAAGGGGGGAGATTGGCTCTCACGCGCCTTGCCCCTCGAAACCATTCATGCGATGAGCCCGCAATGGAAACAGGGATGAGCCGAAGATGAGCAACGGCGACAAGGCCAAGCGCAAGAACGGGCTCACCTATGCCGAGGCGGGCGTCGATATCGATGCCGGCAATCTCATGGTCGAGAAGATCAAGCCGCTCGTGCGCGCGACGCGCCGGCCGGGCGCCGACGGCGAGATCGGCGGCTTCGGCGGCCTGTTCGATTTGAAAGCCGCCGGCTTCACCGATCCGGTGCTGGTCGCGGCCAATGACGGGGTCGGCACCAAGCTCAAGATCGCCATCGATTCCGGCAAGCACGATACGATCGGCATCGACCTCGTCGCCATGTGCGTCAACGATATCGTCGTGCAGGGCGCCGAGCCGCTGTTCTTCCTCGACTATTTCGCCACCGGCAAGCTCGATCCGGACCAGGGCGCGTCCATCGTCGGCGGCATCGCGCAAGGCTGCCGTCAGGCTGGCTGCGCGCTGATCGGCGGCGAGACCGCCGAGATGCCCGGCATGTACCACGACAAGGATTACGACCTTGCCGGTTTTGCCGTGGGCGCGGCCGAGCGCGGCCAGTTGCTGCCCACCGACGACATCGTCGAGGGCGACGTGCTGCTTGGCCTCGCCTCCTCCGGCCTCCACTCCAACGGCTTTTCGCTGGTGCGCCGCATCGTTGCCGCCAGCGGGCTTGGCTGGAGCGATCCGGCGCCGTTCAACGATGAGCTCAGCCTCGCCGAAGCGCTGCTCGAGCCGACGCGCATCTATGTGAAGTCGATCCTGAAGGCGATCCGCAACACGCATGGCATCAAGGCGCTGGCTCACATCACCGGCGGCGGTTTTCCGGAAAACATTCCGCGCGTGCTGCCCAAGGATTTCTCCGCCGAGCTCGACCTCGAAGCGATCGACGTACCGCCTGTATTCTCGTGGCTCGCCAGGACCGGCGGCGTGGCGCCGCAAGAAATGATGCGCACCTTCAACTGCGGCATCGGCATGATCCTCGCCGTTGCTTCCGGCCAGGCGGCGCAGGTGGCAGCGGTGCTGCAGGAAGCCGGCGAGACGGTGACGCCGATCGGTCGGATCGTGCCGCGCCGCGACGCCGGCGTCATCTACCGGGGCTCGATCGAACTATGAGCAGGAAACGCACGGTCGTCCTGATCTCGGGCCGCGGCTCCAACATGACGGCGCTGATCGCGGCAGCCAGCGACCCGACCTATCCGACCGAGATCGTCGGCGTCATCTCGGATCGTGCGAACGCCGCGGGCCTCGGCCTCGCGCAGTCGCGCGGCATCGCCACCAAGGTCATTCAGCGCGCCGACCATCCGAGCAAGGACGCACATGACGCTGCGATCGATGCCGCGCTTACCGGCTTCGGCGCCGAGATCGTGGCTCTGGCCGGCTATATGCGCATCCTCGGCCGCGGCCTGGTCGAAAAATGGCAGGGGCGCATGGTCAACATCCACCCTGCCCTTCTGCCTGCCTTCAAGGGGCTGGACACGCATGCGCGCGCCATCCGCGCGGGCGTGCGCATCCATGGCTGCTCCGTGCATTTCGTCACGCCCGAGATGGATGACGGCCCGATCATCGCCCAGGCCGCCGTGCCGGTGATGGTCGGCGACAACGAGGACACTTTAGCCGCGCGGGTGCTGAAGGTGGAGCACCGGCTCTATCCGCTGGCGCTAGGGCTGGTCGCCGAAGGCAAGGCGCGCATGGAAAAGGGCCACACCGTGCTTGCCCATTTCGCCGACGACGCCGACAACGCCACTTCAGTGGTGATGGCGCCCGACCCGCTGCGCGAGGAAACCGACCTCGAACAGCTGGCGCGCATCACGCCGTAGGACTGCCATGGCGACGCCCAGACAACTCCTTGTGCTGCGCCATGCCAAGTCGAGCCGGGACGATCCCAAGCTCGCCGATTTCGACCGTCCGCTCGCCCCGCGCGGGCTGAAGACGGCACCGCTGATCGGGCGCGAGCTTTCGCGGCGCGGCTGGCTGCCGGATCTGGCACTGGTCTCGCCGGCGCTGCGCACCCGCGACACCTGGCGACTGGTCGCCGCCGAATTGCCGAAGCATGGGCCAGCGGAATTCGCCGAGGAGCTCTACGCGGCGGCGCCGGCCGCCATCCTGGCGTGCGTGCGGCAGGCGAAAGCCACCAGCCTGATCGTGATTGGTCACAATCCCGGCCTGCAGAATTTCGTGCTGCGGCTCGCCGGCACCGGATCGGATGAGGGCGTGTTCAAAAAAGTCGAAGCGAAGTTTCCGACGGCGGCACTGGCCCGGTTCACGGTGAAGGAGGATTGGGCGAACCTCGACTTCGGCGGAGCGCGACTGACGCATTTCGTCAGGCCGAAGGATTTGGAATAGAGCGCCTCTGTGCGCAGCCGGGCCTATAGTCACGACACAAGCCGGCCTGCGGATAGCCGGCTCCATAAAAGCAGAGCGGCGGGACAAACCCGCCGCTTTGAGATCCATCGAGGATCGACCGTCTAGTGGTTGCCGAACAGATCGCGGTCGGCGCCCTGGGTAACCGGCTTCTGGACGTTCGCATCAGACTTCTTGACCGAAGCGGTGTACGAGGTATCGACCGAAGCAGCCGGCTGGTGGGCGTTGGCCGAACCGTAGTTGTCGGAACCGGCGAAAGCGGCACCGGTGGCAACGAGAAGGGCAGCGGCGGTAAGAGCGATCTTGGTCATTTCAGTTACTCCAGATTTGAGGGGTGAGTTTGAAGAGGTCGGGCTGGCGGCCGGTTAGTGGTTGCCGAACAGGTCGCGGTCGCTGCCCTGGGTGACGGGCTTCTGGACATTCGCATCAGACTTCTTGACCGAAGCGGTGTACGAGGTGTCGACCGAAGCAGCCGGCTGGTTGGCGTTAGCCGAACCGTAGTTGTCGGAGCCGGCGAAAGCAGCACCAGTGGCAACGAGAAGGGCAGCGGCGGTAAGAGCGATCTTGGTCATTTCAGTTACTCCAGATTTGAGAGTTGTGGTTCTGATCGGTTCGGGACGGAGGCCTAGCGGCCCCAAATGCCCTGGCCGGATTCCGGCTGGTTCTGATCGGGCGTGATCCTGAGATCGCGCTGCTCGAACTTGCGGATCGAACCGGTGATGCTGCGGTCGATGTTGTCGCCCGACCGCGGCGCAACCGACTGGGTGACGGCCGGCTGGTTGACGTTGTCGGAACCGTAATGGTCGCTGCCGGCGAAGGCGCTGCCCGTGGCAACGAGAAGGACCGCGGCGGTAAGAGCAATCTTGTTCATTTTAGGTACTCCAGATTTTCAAAATTCTGTCCGTCAAGTGGCGTGCCGTAATGGAAATTCGCGTCGCTCGGACCACCCCGAGATGGGTCGGTCCTGTTGCCATTTCCAATCACGAAGATGTGCAAATCGAACCGTTCGGTTCGACCTTGAAATCGCGTGAACAGCGCGGCTGCCACATTCTTTTGTTTGAATATCAACTACTTGCAGTGTTAGCCGACGAGGTTTCACGGTCTGGACAACGAGCCAGCGTTCACCTGAGTTACACGAACCGTCAACATAAATTGAACCGAACCGTTCGGTTTTATCAATCGCGCGAGCGAATTGGGCCTCCAGGCTGACCGACGGAACCGATTTCAGCCGGCGTTTGCCTTGTCCGCGGATCGAGACTATCGATTGCTTTCAAACTGTCCGTTCGGACCGCCGGGCCGCGCTTGCGAAAGCCCGGCGCCACCCGGATGGAGGCATTGCCGAACAGCGATGGACGATGCGGCTCCTGCTTGTCGAAGACAATCGCGAACTGGCCGATTGGCTGAGCAAGACGCTGCGCCAGGCGAGCTACGTCGTCGACGTGGTACATGACGGCGAGGACGTCGAGCATGCGCTGGCGGCCGGCGACCATGCGCTGATCATCCTCGACCTCGCCCTGCCGCGCATGGGCGGGATGGAGGTGCTGAAGCGGCTGAGGGCACGCGGCAACCCGGTGCCGGTCATCGTGCTCACCGCCAACGCCAGTCTCGACGGCCGGGTGAAGGGCCTCAACGAGGGCGCCGACGACTATCTGGCTAAACCCTTCCAGATCGAGGAACTGGAAGCGCGCATCCGCGTGCAGCTGCGCCGTGCCAACGACCGGACAGCGCCCGTCATCTCCTGCGGCGACCTCGTCTTCGACACCAACACCAGGATGTTCTCGCTCGGCGGCGCGGCGCTTTCGCTGACGCCGCGCGAACATGCGGTGCTGGAACAGCTGGTAGTCAAGGCGGGGCGCACGGTGAGCAAGGCGGCACTCTCGACGGCGATCTACGACTTCGACACCGACGCCGATCCCAGCGCCATCGAGATCTACGTGCATCGGCTGCGCAAGAAGCTGGAAGGCTCGCGCGTGCAGATCGCCACCTTGCGCGGCCTTGGCTATCTGCTCCGCCATGAAGATTAGGGCCATGAAAATTAGCAGCCTCCGCCTGCAATTGCTGGCCTGGGTGGTGCTGCCGCTGACCGCGCTGGTGACGGTCAATCTGTGGACCAGCCAGCGCAACGCGCTGGCGACGGCAGATCTGGTCACCGACCGGATGCTGGTCGGCTCGGCGCGCGCGATCGCCGAGCGGGTGGCGATGGCCGAAGGCGTGCTCGACGCCACCATTCCGCCGGCGGCGATCGAGATGTTCGACACCGGCGACCGCGACAGCGTCTACTACCGGGTCGAGACCGCCAACGGCCGGCTGCTGACCGGATATCCCGACCTCCCCCAGGCGTCGCAGAGCGGCAGCATCGAGGCTTCCTATCGCGATCGTCGGCTGCGTCTGACAACGCTCAGCCA
>NZ_RZSV01000085.1:0-22555 GCF_004023205.1 Mesorhizobium sp. M1A.F.Ca.IN.020.03.2.1
GGCCAGCACCTCGTAGCCGATGGTTCCGGCATGCGCGGCCGCGTCGTCGAGGCTTTGCGACGGCCCGATGAGCTCGACGAGGTCGCCCTCGCCCAGTTGATCGACCGGAAGCGCTGAAATGTCGAGGACAATGGAATCCATCGATACCCGCCCGACGAAAGGCAGCCGCACGCCCTCGAACCAGGCGGCCGACGCCGCGCGCCGGTGCCAGCCATCGGCATAGCCGAGCGAAATTGTCGCCAGCCTGAGCGGTCCGCGCGCATGATGGCTGTGGCCGTAGCCGACGCCGGCGCCGTCTTCGACGTTGCGCGTCTGAGCCACCTTCGCCTGCAGCCGGACCACCGGCATCATCGGGTTCGCCTCGCCCGGCGTCGGGTTGATGCCGTATAGCGCCGCGCCCGGCCGCGCGAGGTCGTGGTGGTAGGCCGATCCGAGAAAGATGCCGGACGAATTGGCAAGCGAGGCCGGCGCCTTGGGCAGCATCCCGCGTAGCCGCTCAAACGCGAGCCGCTGCGCTTCGTTGGCAGGATTGCGCGGCTCGTCGGCGCAGGCGAGATGGCTCATCACCAGGCGGATGTCGATGCCGCCGAAAGCATCCGCCGCGAGCGCCTCGACGTCAGCCGGCGGCATGCCGAGCCGTGACATGCCGCTGTCGACCTGAACAGCGGCCGGCAGCTTTCGGCCGGCGGCAAGCGCCGCTTCACGCCACGCCCTCAACTGAGCGGTGCTGTTGATGACAGGATGAAGCCCAGTCGCGATCGCTTCCGGCTCGGAGCCCGGCGGCAGGCCGTTGAGCACAAAGATCTCATGTCCGGGTCCAAGCGCCTTGCGCAGCGCGATGCCCTCGCCGAGCAGCGCGACGAAGAAGATCTCGCAGCCTTCCTTCATCAGCGCCGATGCCACGCGCGCTGCGCCGAGGCCATAGCCGTCAGCCTTGAGCACGCCTGCGCAGCGCACGCCCGCCAGCCGCGCCTTCAGCCGCCGGTAGTTCTCGCGGATGGCGCCAAGATCGATGGTCAGGATCGCGCCGGCTGAAGTTTCGCCGGGCATAAAGCCGCTGGTGGCGGTCGTTTGCGGCAAAGACGTTTTGGTGCCGGTCATCGGGGCAATTGCGTCGGACAAAGTCGGGTCACACTTGTTGCGGAGCTGCGTGCTTCTCGACGCCGGCGAAGTGCGCTTGTCGCGCGTCGTTCATGTTTGCCTCTTTGCCTGCGGCGCATCTGCATCAACAAAGCATGATCTCGACTACGGTGCCAACCTCTTCGCTAACCGTACTTAGTTGGAAGCGCGCCTGCCAACGCCTAGCGAGCAAGATGCTGGAACGCGGCCACCACCTGCTCGTAGACCTTGCGCTTGAAGGGCACGATCAGGTCGGGCAGCTCCCGCATCGGCCGCCATGCCCATTGGTCGAATTCGGCCTTGTGGCCGCCCGGCGGCGGATTGATCTCAATCTCGCTCTCGTCGCCCTCGAAGCGGTAGGCGAACCATTTCTGCGTTTGGCCGCGATAGCGGCCCTTGAAGGCGACGCCGACCAGATGCGGCGGCAGGTCGTAATTGATCCAGTGCGGCGCTTCGGCAAGCAGCGACACGCTGCGCATACCGGTCTCCTCGTAAAGCTCCCGCTCCGCCGCCGGGAGCGGCTCCTCGCCCTCGTCGATGCCGCCCTGCGGCATCTGCCAGAGTTTCGTGGTGCCGGAGAATTCGCTGTCCGGCTCGGCGATGCGATGACCGACCCAGACCAGCCCGGCCGGGTTGAGGATCATCAGCCCGACGCAGGGGCGATAGGGCAGCGTTTCAGGATCGATCTTTTTGGTCATCGTTGAGATTTCCAGCCGTTTTGGAGATGCATTCAGGCGAAAGGGTCGGCGTCAGCCTTTTTGCGGATCGATCGCCACCGCCGAAATCGGCACGATCTCGATGCCGCGCTTCTTCGCTTCTGCCACCCAGGACGCAACCGTGTCGACGGTGATATCGAAGGCCGAGCCGATGCCGACGGCGCTGCCCTTGGCGCGTGCCGTCGCCTCGAGGCTGTCCAGCTTCTTGAGGATTTCGCCGCGGTCCTGCACAGCATCGATCGCCATGTCGCCGGCGACGAAAGGAACGCCATCCTTCAGCGCGAGGTTGGGCGCCAGGCTTCGCGCGGAGGAGCCGTCGTCGACATAGGCAAGGCCGCGCTTGCCGAGCTCGGCCATGAACGGTCCCATCGCGTTTGCATCAGCCGAGAAACGCGCGCCCATATAGTTCATGACGCCGGTATAGTTGGTCGTCCTCGACAGCGCCCAGCGCAGGCTCTTCAGGTTCTCGTCCGGACTCGCAGCGACCGTCAGCGTGTTGCGTCCCGGATTGACGCTGGGATAATCGAACGGCTCGAGCGGTATCTGCATGACGATCTCATGTCCGCTCTGGCGCGCCGCCTTCATCCAGCGGTCGATGCTGTTGCCCTGCGGCGCGAAAGCCAGCGTCACCTCGGCCGGCAATTTGGCGATCGCCGCCTGCGTGCCGGTCTGGGAGACGGCGAGCCCGCCGATGACGATCGCCACGCGCGCGCCGCGCGCGCCGGACCAGGGCCGCGCATAGACGTCGAACGGTCGCCGGCCATCGGCGGAGCGCACCGGCAGCGGGCCGCTGTCGCTCGCCTCGATCAGCGCCCTGTCGGGAATATGCGCGACCTTGAGATTCTGGCTGAGTGTGGAAGGATCGCGGATGACGATACCGGCCTTCGGCGGACCATCGCCCTCTTCAGACTGGAGATGGATGATTTGCGGGCCATCGCTCTTCATCGGCGTGCTCGCATTGGGCTTCGCCGCCGCCACCTCGGCCGGTGCCGGCGTCGGCGCCGGTGCCGGCGCGGGAGCCGGCGCCACGATTACCTTCGGCGTCGAAACGGCCGTCTCTTGCGGTTTGCGGAAAGGTTTTTCACGCAACGCGATCGCACCGGAAATACCCACTACAGTGAGGACGGCGACCGCCGCGCCAAGCGTGCCGGCGCCGAAGGTGCGCGAGGCAGGGCGCTCTGGCCGGAGCGTCTGTCCGAGCGGGCGTTCGATGTCCTTGCCGATGTCAGCCAAGCCGCATCCCCAGGCCCGTGACGCGGCTGATCGGATCAGCGCAGCTGATCGAATCGTCAGCGCTCACGCGCAAATTCAAAACCTTAGGCGACGCAGCGCCCGTTGCCGAACCACCCTGTCCCCGAATCAAACTGCCGGAACCTCGCGGTCCCGGCAGCATTGCATCGCTTCGGTCGGCCGGCCAGAGTGATCTGCCCCGGCCCTCCCGTCTTTACTGGTTCAGCACAGCCTTGTCCGGGTTCGGCGGGAAGGCCGGATCGGTCTTTTGGCCGCGCAGCAGCTGTTCGGCATAGATCAGCTGCAGGTCGTCCTTCGGCTCCGGCGGCACATAGGCGGCCGAGCCCGAGCCGGTCGAGCTCTCGTCGGCCCCCTTGATGTGGCCCTTGAGGTCCGATTCGCCGCGGGTCAGGTCCCTGCCCTGCAGGTCCGGCGGCAGCGGCTGCTCGACCTTGATGTCGGGCGTGATGCCCTTGCCCTGGATCGACTTGCCCGACGGCGTGTAATAGAGCGCGGTGGTGAGCCTGAGCGCGCCGTTCTCGCCGAGCGGGATGATGGTCTGCACCGAACCCTTGCCGAACGACTGCGTGCCGACGACGGTGGCGCGGCGCAGATCCTGCAGCGCGCCGGCGACGATCTCGGACGCGCTTGCCGAGCCGCCATTGACCAGCACGATCAGCGGCTTGCCGCCGATGTCGTCGTTCTGCTTCGGCTTGGCGTCGAAGCGGGTAACGTCCTTCGGATCGCGGCCGCGGGTCGAGACGATCTCGCCGCGCTTCAGGAAGGCGTCCGACACGCTCACCGCTTGGTCGAGCAGGCCGCCCGGATTGAGGCGCAGGTCGAGCACATAGCCCTTCAGCTTGTCGTTGGGCACCTGCTTCTTGATGTTCTCGATGGCGTTCTCGAGATCGTCATAGGTCTTCTCGGTGAAGGAGGTGATCTTCATGTAGCCGATGTCATTCTCGACCCGGTACTTCACCGCCTTGACCTTGATGATGTCGCGCACGACCGTGAGCTCGATCGGCTTGTCGGCGCCCTGGCGCAGGATGGTGAGCTTGATCGGCGTATTGACCGGTCCGCGCATCTTCTCGACCGCATCGTTGAGGGTGAGGCCGCGCACCTCCTCGCCGTCGATCTTGGCGATATAGTCGCCGGCAAGCACGCCCGCCTTTGCGGCCGGCGTGTCGTCGATCGGCGTGATCACCTTGACCAGGTCGTTCTCCATCGTGACCTCGATGCCAAGGCCGCCGAACTCGCCTTTGGTCTGCACGCGCATATCCTGCGCCTGCTCGGCGTTCATGTAGGAGGAATGCGGGTCGAGCGAAGCGAGCATGCCGTTGATGGCGTTCTCGACCAGCGACTTGTCGTCCGGGGGCGTCACATATTGCGCGCGCACGCGCTCGAATATGTCGCCGAAGATCGCCAGCTGCTTGTAGGTCTCGGAACCCGCAGCATTCGCCGCCGAGCCGGGTGCGCCGTAGACCAGGCTCATTGCCGATGCGCCCATCAGCGCGCCGGCAAACAGAAGCGACAATTTCCGCATCATTTCACGTCCTTCCAGAAAATCGGTCCGCCCACCAGGGGTTCGGATCGACGGGTTTTCCATCCTTGCGGAACTCAACATAGAGCTCCGGCGTCGCATTTCCATTCTGCGAGGCCGAGGTGCTAGCCACCCGGGCCTCTCCCATCGCGCCGATCGGCTCTCCTGCGAGCACCGACTGTCCGGTCGCGACGCTGATTCTGCTCATCCCCGCCAGGACGACATGATACCCATCGCCCGCATTGAGGATCAAGAGTTGACCATAGGAGCGAAACGGCCCCGCATAAAGAACGTTTCCATCCGCCGGCGCGGTGACGATGGCCCCCGATTGTGTCGCAACCATGTCTCCCTGCATCATTGCGCCATTGCCGTCGTCGGTGCCGAAGCGCCGTTTGATCTTGCCGATGACCGGCAGCGCGATCTGGCCCTGGAGCGCCGCGAACGGGGCGGAAGCGGTTAAACGATTGCCCTCCGGCACCGGCGGCGCGGCGGGTTCCGCGGTCGATGCGGTCGTGTCGGCGTCCGCCGATTTCCGATCGGCCGCCTTGGCCTGGTCGGCCGCCTTGCGCGCCTTGTCGGCCTCGAGCGAGGCGATGAGGTCCTTGAGGCTGCTGGCCTTGTCCGCCAGCTGCTGCGAGCGCTGCCGCTCTGCTCCCAGGGCCGCTTCGGTATCGGCCTGCAGCTTCTGCTTGGCCTCGAGCAGCATGGTCAGTCGTTTCTTTTCCGCCGTCTGCTCGGTGACTGCAGCGGTAAGCCGCGCGCGTTCGGCCTCGATCGAGGCCGTCACCCGGGTCTGTTCCTTGAGATCGGCGAGCAGCCTGTCGGTCTGCTGGCGCAATTCCGGCACCACGGCGCCGAGCAGGATGGCACTGCGCACCGACGACAACGCGTCCTCCGGCTTGACCAGGATCGCCGGTGGCGGATTGAGCCCCATGCGTTGCAGCGCGCCGAGCACCTCGGCAAGTACGTCGCGCCGCGCCACCAGCGAAGCGTGCAGCTTCTCTTGCTCGGCCTTCAGTCCTTCCAAGTTGGCGCCGATGTCCTCGATGTCCTGGCCGAGCTTCTGCTCGGTCATCGCCGACTGGATCAGCGCCGCACTGATCGAGGCATGGTCTTTCTTCACCGTCGCGACGTCGGCGGCAAGCTTGGCCAGCCGCTCGGAGGACAAGGAGATTTCCTTGGAGACCTGCTCGTATTCGACCCGGCTCTTGTCGGGGTCCGGTGCGACATCGAGCGAATTTTCCGCGGCCATAGCCGGCCCGAGCGCGATCAGCGCGGCGACTAGTGTCAAGCCGCAGCGGCTGCGCCAGGCGCGCGTTCTCGAATTCCAGCCTTCAGACATCAGGCCTCGACTCTATCCGCCGCTTCGTTAACGAACCATCAACCATGTTGGAGCACCCGCAACAACCGTGACGTCGGTTCATTGAGGCGGAAATCGGTGCAAGCGGACGTGATCCCCAGCTTTCGGGGTCACAGCGCGAACGATGACTCACGAGCGGTGATAGGGATGCCCGGCAAGGATGGTGGCGATGCGATAGAGCTGTTCGCCGAGCATGACGCGCACCAGCTGATGCGGCCAGGTCAGCGCTCCGAACGACAGCACCAGATCGGCCTCTTCGCGCAAGGATTTGTGATGGCCGTCCGCGCCGCCGATCGCGATGACCAGCGCCTTGCGGCCGCTGTCGCGCAACTGGCCAATGCGGGCCGCTAGGTCCTCCGAGGATAGCGCCTTGCCGCGTTCGTCGAGCAGGAACAGCACGTTGCCTTGCTGCAGTTGACCCTGCAGCTTCTGGCCCTCCTCGCGGCGACGTTCGTCGGCGCTCTGGCCGCGGCTCTCGGGTGTCTCGACAATGCCGGCAAATTCCAGCCCGACCGCGGGCCCGCTCTTGGCGAAGCGCTCGAAATAGCGGTCGGCGAGCTCTCTCTCGGGGCCGGTCTTCATCCGGCCCACGGCATGAACGGTGATCTTCATCCTCGCCTCGGCGAGCTCTCGATCGGCGCCGGACCGGAACGGTCACGGCCCGCGATACGGCTCAGTGCAAGGTCTCTTCCTCGAGATCCGGCGCCTGCCACATCTTTTCGAGATTGTAGAACTCGCGGACTTCGGGACGGAAGACATGGACGATGATGTCGCCGGAATCGATCAGGACCCAGTCGGCGCTGGCCAGCCCTTCGACGCGCGCCATGCCGAGACCGGCATCCTTGAGCGCCTTGAGGAGATGGTCGGCGACAGCCGAGACATGGCGGTGCGATCGGCCCGATGCGACGACCATATAGTCGCCGAGGCTCGATTTACCCTGGATATCGATTGAGACGATGTTTTCGGCCTTGGAGTCTTCCAGACTGGCAAGGACTGTCTTGATGGCGAGGGAGGCAGCATCGCTTCCGCTGATCCCGGCCGGCGAAGGCACGATATCGGCCTTCTTCCGCAGTGCTGTTCTCAGTGTGTTTCCTTTCCCAATAAGAACAACCAAATCACCCGGCAAATCAGGTGACCCTGCTTAGATAGGCAGAGTTCCATTGCAGTTTCAAGACGGGCGCACTCTCAGGGCGGCCTCGGCAGGCCGGACAGGCCCTCGGAAGGCTGAAAAGAGCGGAACCCCTGCGCGCCGCATGGGTTATCGGCACACCGGACAAAGGGGATTCCCAACCATGCCAATCGACCCGCAGAGCGCCCTCATCACGATTCAGGCCGGGCTTGCGCAGCTCAGCTCGCTGATAGTCTCCTATTCCTTCTCGGCAATCGGTGCTGTGATCCTTCTGGTTGTCGGCTACCTCGTTGCCGGCCTTGCCGAGCGATCGATCTATGCCGGGCTCGGTCATATTCACGGCTTTGACGAGACGCTGCGCCACTTCTTCTCCCAGGTCGTCCGCTACGGCATCCTGATCCTTGTCGTTATCATGGTGCTCGGCCAGTTTGGCGTGCAGACGGCTTCGATCATCGCCGCGATCGGCGCTGCCGGTCTGGCGATCGGCCTTGCACTGCAAGGTACGCTGCAGAACATCGCCGCCGGCATCATGCTGCTTGCGCTGAGGCCGTTCCGCATCGGCGAATATGTGGAGGTCGGTGCGATCGCCGGCTCGATCGAGGAGATCGGCCTGTTCGCGACCAAGCTGCGCACTGTCGAAGGCATCTACATTCTGGCGCCCAACCAGACGCTGTGGAACCAGCCGGTACGGAATTTCACCCGCAACGGCGTCAGGCGCACCGATATCAGCTTGAGCATCGGTTCATGGAACGACATCGACCGCGGGCAGAAGACGCTGCTTGCCATCGCCAATGCCGAGAAGCGCATCCGGCGCGAGCCGGCGCCGATCGCCTTCATCGCAGGGCTTGGCGAGAGCACGGTTTCACTGACCCTGCGCTACTGGACTTCCGCGGCCGACTATTTCGCCACCCAGATCGACTTGACCAAACGCGCCAAGCTGGCCTTCGACAACGAGGGCATTTCGATCCCCCTGCCGCCGCCCGAGATACCGTCCCCGGAAGTCCGCAAGCAATAATCTCGTCAGTCCTTGGCCGGCTTTGCCGGCTCCTCCGGCGCGAAGGCGAGCTCCACCGGCAGGGGCGTCTGCGCCGACATCGGCGCGAAGCTGCCGGTTGCGGCAGCAGGCATTGGTCGCGCCGCAAACACCCGCCACAGCACGAACAGGCAAAACGCGGAAGCGATGGCGATGCCGACATAGATGAAGGTCCCGGTGCCGAAGACGGCGGAAAGCGCCGTCACGATGCCGGGTACGATGAAGCCGGACAGCGACCAGGCAAAGAGCAGCGAACTCGACAGCGCCAGCAGCTCTTCCTTCCTGGCGCGATCGGCGGCGTGGGCGCTGGACAGCGAATAGATCGATTCCGATGCACCGTCCCAGATCAGATAGATCGCCACCAGGGCCATCAGCGCGCCGCCGTCGAAGGCGATGGCGAGCAGGCTCGCCGCCACCGCCAGCGCCGCCGTGCCCGCCAGCACATAGCGGCGGTCGGTACGGTCCGAGAGCCAGCCGAGCGGTATCTGCAGGATCAGCGTGCCGACCGGCATCGCCGACAAGAGCAGCGCCACCTCTGCCTGGCTGTAACCCTTGGCGGTGGCGTGGATCGGCGCAAAACCGGAAATGATCATCGACAGGCCGCCCACCGCCAGCATGCCGACGACGCCGACTGGCGAGATCCTCCACGCTTGGCCGAGCGCCACCGAAGCGGCCTGCGGCGCGGGCGGCTGGGCAAGCCGCGTCATGCCCACCGGCAGGATGGACAACTCGGTGAAGGCGATGCCGATCAGCGGCGCCGCCGCCGTCTGGATGTCGATCGCGGCGAGCGTCGCATAACCGACGCCCAATCCGGCGATATAGGCGACGTAGAACACCGCCATCACCCGGCCGCGTATGGCGTTCGGCAAGGCGTCGTTGAGCCAGCTCTGCGCGACGATGAAGAGGCCGCATATGGCGAAGCCGTAGAGCGCCCGCGCCGCGATCCACAGCAGCGGCATCGGTCCGGCGCCGATCGCCACGTTGGAGAGCGCGATCAGCGCCGAAAGCACCATGAACGCGCGGGCATGGCCGACCCGGCGCACCAAGGGTCCGGTCAGGATGCAGCCGGCGAGCCCGCCGGCCGAAAGGCCGGTGACGATCAGTCCGGCCCAGGTCGGATCGAAACCATCGGCGCCGAGCCGCACCGGAATGAAGGCGAACATCAGGCCGTTGCCGATCGCGATCAGCGCCATCGACACGATGACGCTGGCAATGGCAATCAGCGGCGCCGATTGTCCGGGATCGGTTTGGGTCTGCGTCAGCATGCCCTCGCAGCTTGGCTGATCGGAATGCGAAAGGCCGCCGTAAAAGCGACATCGCTCGGCCCCTTGTGGAGAAGGGAGGCCTCAGCCCTTCGCCGCCTTGCGGATCGCGGTGGAGGAAAGCGACGAGCGCGGGCCGTGGATGAAGGTCCAGGCCGGCGCCCGCATGCGGGCGAGCAGCGGGGCGTCGCCTTCATCGACGCGGGCATAGTCGAAGGTCTTGGCGACGACCGAGGACAGGAAGGAGAGCGTGGCGCCCGGTCGGTCGATGACGGCGATCGGGAAGGTCAGCACGATCTCGCGCCAGCGCTGCCAGCGATGGAAGTCGCGTAAGGAATCCGCGCCCATGATCCAGACGAAGTCGACGCCCGGATTGCGCGCCTTGACCAGCGCCAGCGTGTCCGCGGTATAGCGGACATGCTGCGCCGCCTCGAAGGCAGTGACCTTGATCTTCGGATTCCTGGCGATCTTTTCGGACAGCACGATGCGCTCGGCGAGCGGCGCCAGCTCGCGCGCGCTTTTCAGCGGATTGCCGGGCGTCACGATCCACCAGAGCTGGTCGAGGGCCAGCCTTCTCAGCGCAATCTCGGCGACCAGCGCGTGGCCCGCATGCGGCGGGTTGAACGAGCCGCCGAACAGGCCGACGGCCAGCCCTTTGCCGGCATGCGGCATGTGGAGATAGGGCGCGGGGACGGGCTGCTCGGGCTGGGAAAGCATGACGCTAGGCACCCCCCTCTGCCCTGCCGGGCATCCTCCCCGCCAGGGGGGAGATTGGCAGCTCCTTCGCAGTCGCAAATCTTGCAGTGTTGGCGACTGGCGAAACCGGGAAAATCAGCTGATCTCCCCCCTTGCGCGGGAGATGGCCGGCAGGCGGGAGGGGGGTGCCTAGGCGCAAGCTTCAGCCTCTTAGGGCAAGCGATATCAAGGCCTCACCTGCCCCGACCCGCGCACGCGGTACTTGAACGAGGTCAGTTGCTCGACGCCGACCGGTCCGCGCGCATGCATCTTGCCGGTGGCGATGCCGATCTCGGCGCCCATGCCGAACTCGCCGCCGTCGGCGAACTGTGTCGAGGCATTGTGCAACAAAATCGCCGAGTCGATCTCGCTGAAGAACTTGTCGGCCGCTTGCGCATCCTCGGCGACGATCGCCTCGGTGTGATGCGAGGAGAAGGTCTCGATATGCTCGATCGCGCCGGCCACGCCGTCGACCAGCTTCACCGCAATGATCGCGTCGAGATATTCCGTCACCCAGTCGGCGTCGGTCGCCGGGCTGGCATCGGCAAAGGCTTTCATCACCTCGACGTCGGCATGGATCTCACAGCCGGCCGCGTGCAACGCTTCCAGGATCGGCACCAGATGCGTGGACGCCACCGCGCGGTCGACGAGCAGCGTCTCGGCGGCGCCGCACACGCCGGTGCGCCGCATCTTGGCGTTGACGGCGATCTGGACCGCCATGTCGAGCTTCGCCGAACGATCGACATAGAGATGGCAGATGCCTTCGAGATGGGCAAAGACCGGCACGCGCGCCTCGGTCTGCACGCGGCCGACCAGGCTCTTGCCGCCGCGGGGGATGATGACGTCGAGATTGCCGGCTAGGCCCTTGAGCATCTCGCCGACCGCGGCGCGGTCGGTGGTCGGCACCAATTGGATGGCGTCTTGCGGCAGGCCGGCTGCCTTCAGCCCTTCGACCATGCAGGCATGGATAGCCGACGACGAATTGATCGAATCAGAGCCGCCGCGCAGGATCACGGGATTGCCGGCTTTCAGGCAGAGCGCGCCGGCATCCGCCGTCACGTTCGGGCGGCTTTCATAGATGACGCCGATGACGCCGAGCGGCGTGCGCACGCGCTCGATATGGAGGCCGTTCGGCCGGTCCCATTCGGCAATTACCTCGCCGACCGGATCCTTGAGCGCCGCGATGTCGCGAATGCCGTCGGCCATCGCCTTGATACGTGAGGGGTTGAGTTTCAGCCGGTCCATGAAGGAACCGGACAGCCCGGCTTCCTCGCCGTTCGACATATCGATGGCGTTGGCCTCTAGGATCGCCTGCTCGTTGCGCAGGATGGCGTCGGCCATCGCGGCCAAGGCGTCGTTCTTGGCCTTGGTCGATGCGACGGCCAACGGTCGGGCAGCGGCGCGGGCGCGGAAGCCGATATCGGCCATCAGCGCCACCGTATCTTCCCCGGATTTGTCATGCAGCTTCAGCATGGTTCATCCTCCGCTGGGTCATTCGTCGGCCAAAACTTGGTCGTCGGCCAATACTTGATCACTGGATCGACTTACCACAAGGTCGTCGCGATGGATCATCGCCGAGCGCGCCTCGTAGCCGAGCACATTTTCGATCTCGGCCGTCTTCAAACCCGCGATCCTTACGGCATCGGCGGCATCATAGGCAACCAGCCCGCGCGCGATCTCGCGGCCCTCGGGCGACAGGATCGCCACCGTGTCGCCGCGCGAGAAATTGCCGCTGACGAGCTTGACGCCGGCCGGCAGCAGCGACTTGCCCGATTTCAGCGCGCCGATGGCGCCGGCATCGACGGTGAGCCTCCCGGCCGGCTCCAACTGTCCCGCGATCCAGGTCTTGTAGCCCTTCACCGGGTTGGCGCTGGGCTTGAAGAAAGTGGCGCGTTCGCCGCGCTCGATCGCCATCAGCGGCGACAGGCGCGTGCCGGCGGTGATGATCATCGCCGTGCCGGCGGCGTTTGCGATCTTGCCCGCGTCGAGTTTCGTCCGCATGCCGCCGCGCGAGAGTTCCGAAGCGGCCGCACCCGCCATCGCCTCGATGTCCGGCGTGATGCGCTCGACCACCGGAATGAACTTGGCTTGCGGGTCCTTGGCCGGCGGCGCCGTATAGAGCCCGTCGATGTCGGAAAGCAGCACCAGAAGATCGGCGCCCATCATCGTCGCCACCCGCGCCGCCAGCCGGTCGTTGTCGCCATAACGGATTTCGGAGGTCGCGACCGTGTCGTTCTCGTTGATGACCGGCACCGCGTTCATCTTGAGCAAGGTCGAGATCGTGGCGCGGGCGTTAAGGTAGCGGCGGCGCTCCTCGGTATCGCCGAGGGTCAACAGAATCTGCCCGGATTTGAGCCCGTCCCTGCCCAGCGCATCCGACCAGGCGCCCGCAAGCGCGATCTGTCCGACGGCCGCCGCCGCCTGGCTTTCCTCGAGCTTCAGCGCGCGTTTGCCAAGCCCGAGAATGGTGCGGCCGAGCGCGATGGCGCCCGAGGAGACGACGAGCACCTCCGCGCCGGCATTGGCGAGCACCGCGATGTCTGCGGCTAAAGAGGTCAGCCAATCGCGCTTCAGGCCGGTCGCGCGGTCGACGAGCAGCGCCGAGCCGATCTTCACGGTTATGCGCCGGTATGATTTCAGCGATTTCATGGGTTTTGCCGCCAGCGCGTATCGACAGGAGCGGGAACGGCATCGCGCGCCTCGGCGACCACCGCCATCAGCGCGCGCTGCACAGCCTCGACGCCTTCGCCGGTGACGGCTGACAACAGCATCGGCGCGCGGCCGGCGGCGCGTTTCAGCGAGGCAGCCTTCTTCTTGCGGGCGTCCGCGTCGAGGATGTCGACCTGGCTGAGGGCGACGATCTCAGGTTTGTCGGCCAGCCCATGGCCATAGGCCGCGAGCTCGGCGCGCACGGTCTTGTAGGCCTTGCCGGGATTTTCCTCCTGCGCCGAGACGAGATGGAGCAGCACGCGCGTGCGCTCGACATGACCGAGGAAGCGGTCGCCGATGCCGACGCCCTCATGCGCGCCCTCGATCAGGCCGGGGATGTCGGCCAGCACGAATTCGCGGCCGTCGATGCGGGCGACGCCGAGGCCCGGATAGAGCGTGGTGAAGGGATAGTCGGCGATCTTCGGCTTGGCGGCGGTGACAGCGGCAAGGAAGGTCGACTTGCCGGCGTTGGGCAGGCCGACAAGGCCGGCATCGGCGATCAGCTTGAGCCGCAGCCAGATGCTCAACTCCTCGCCCGGCTGGCCGGGATTGGCGCGGCGCGGCGCCTGGTTGGTCGAGGTCTTGAAATGCTGGTTGCCGAAGCCGCCATTGCCGCCCTTGGCGAGCAGAAAGCGTTGGCCGACCTCGGTTAAATCGCAGATCAGCGTCTCATTGTCCTCGGCGAATACCTGGGTGCCGGCCGGCACTTTCAGCGTCGCGTCGGCGCCCTTGGCGCCCGTCATGTTGCGGCCCATGCCGTGCATGCCGGTCTTGGCCTTGAAATGCTGCTGGTATCGGTAGTCGATCAGTGTGTTCAAGCCATCGACGGCTTCGACCCAGACATCGCCGCCGCGGCCACCGTCGCCGCCGTCCGGACCGCCGAACTCGATGAATTTCTCGCGGCGGAACGACATCGATCCGGCACCACCGTCGCCGGACCGGATGTAAACTCGGGCTTGGTCGAGGAATTTCATCGGATTTTCAGGTTTCTGCTATTGCGCTTGCGGGATTGCTCTAAACCAAGGTGGAGCCAAGGGCGAGGCCCGTTTGCAACTAAAGCGCCGGATGCACTTTAGCCAGGGGCGCGGTAGCACTGTTCGCGGGCGAGACCGGGAGGCGGGAATGAAGCTTGTCACTTACAATATCCAGTATGGCATCGGCCTCGACGGCAAATACGATGTCGGCCGCATCGCCGACGCGGTGCGCGGCGCCGATGTCATCGCCCTGCAGGAAGTCACCCGCAACAACCCGCGCAACGGCGACCGCGACATGGTGGCCGAGATCGGCGAGGCGCTGCCGGACTATTTTGTCGCCTATGCCAGCAATTTCGAGGTCAATATCGGCTCGCGCCTGGATGCCGGCCGCGCCGTCACCCGCACCTTCCAGCTCGGCAACATGGTGCTGTCGAAGACGCCCATTCATCTGTCGCGTAATCTCCTTCTGCCGCGCAGCCGCAGCCTGGAGCGGATGAACTTCCAGCGCGGCGCGCTGGAGGCGCTGATCGAGACGCCACTCGGCTTCATCCGCTTCTATTCCACCCATCTCGACCACCGCAGCCCCGTCGAGCGTCAGAGCCAGATCCGTTTCCTGCGCCAGCGCCTGCTCAACTACGCGCTGGAAGGCGGCGGCCTTTCCGGCATTCCCGAAATCGGCCTGCCGGACCTGCCCTATCCGGAAGCCTTCATCGTCATGGGCGACTTCAACATGCTGCCCGGATCGCCCGAATATGTCGAACTCGCCGGACGTCCGGACCATGAATTCGGCATGCCTCTCACCGCCGATCTCGCCGTCGATGTCGCCCAGCGCCTGGAGGTTTCCGGCCTCTTCACCTGGATCGACCCCAATCGTCCCAACGATGCGGGCCGCCACAAATGCATCGACTACGTCTTCACCAGCGCTTCGCTCGCCGGCTCGCTGAAGCGCCTGTGGGCCGACCGGCAGGCGCGCGGATCGGACCACCTGCCGGTCTGGGTCGAATTGGGCTGAGTCGTCTTTGAGCGCCGACGCCTAGGCGTGTTGCTATTCAGGTCAGGCTGAGCCGAAAATGACGGCTTCCGAGAACCGGAGCGGAGCGTACTGAAAGTACGCGAGCACCGGAAGCGCAGGAAACCGTCATTTGCAGGCCGGCTTCACCTGAATTTCAACATGCCTAGAAGTGCACCCAGTTGCGCAGGCTCGTCCAGGTCTTGCGGTCCAGCCGGTAGCGCTCGACCGGCACCTGGCCGGCGACGATCGAGTTCAGCATGCCCTGGCCGGCATACTGAAAGCCGCACTTGTGGATGACGCGGCGCGATGCCGGATTGATGACCCTGGTCGAGGCATGCAGCACCTGGATCGAGGTCTTCTGGAAGGCAAGGTCGACCAGCGCGTGCGCCGCCTCGGTCGCATAGCCGCGCTTCCAGTAAGGCTCGCCGATCCAGTAGCCCAGCTCCAGCCCGCGATCGGTGGTATTCAACCCCGCGCAGCCGACGAAAGTGCCGGTGCCGGCGAGCGTCAGCGCATAGGCGATGCCGGCGCGGCGCGACGAGGCCATGGCGAGGAAGGCGCGGGCCTCGGCTTCGCCGTAAGGATGCGGCATGCGGGCCAGCATTTCGGCGACGTGACGGTTGTCGGCCAGAGCGACGAGTTGCGCGAGATCGCTCTCGCGCGGAGCGCGCATGACCAGGCGCTCGGTGGCGAGCACCGGGCAATCGATCGCGTAACTTTCGTCTTCGGTGTCTTCCGCTTCGGCAACCATTTTAGTCCTCCAGGGCAAAGAAAAATGAAAAAGGAGAGATGGAAGCCCATCTCTCCTGATCCTTTTCCTGGCCTGGCCAGACACCGGTTCCCGAGATGGGCGCCGGTGTTATGGTGCGGAACCGGCTACTCCGCTGCTTTGGTGATCGGGTTTACCGAGACGTAGGTTCGGCCGTTGGCTTTTTTGTTGAAGGTGACTGCGCCGGCTTCGAGCGCAAAAAGGGTGTGGTCCGTGCCCATGCCAACGTTGGTGCCCGGATGCCATTGCGTGCCGCGCTGACGAATGATGATGTTGCCGGCGACGACGGCTTCGCCACCGAACTTTTTCACGCCGAGACGCTTGGAGTGCGAATCGCGACCGTTGCGCGACGAACCGCCAGCTTTCTTGTGTGCCATCTAACTAACTCCGATGCGCCCTGAGGCGCTTGAATGGTCTTATGAACGCGTTCGCGTTCCGTTTCAAGTGCGTACCGGCGACGATTATCGCCGACCGTCCTTACTTCTTTTTCGCCAGCTCCTTGGCCTGCTCGCGCCAATCCTTGATCTGGTCGGCGCTGAACGGCATGTGCTCGTCGATCTTGGCGACATCCTTCTCGGTCAGCTTGGCCAGCTGCGCAAAGGTGACGATGCCCTGCTCGGCGAGATCCTTTGCCGCGACGGGACCGATGCCCTTGATCACGGTCAAATCGTCCGGCTCGCCCTTCGGTGCCTTGAACAGCGGCGCGGCCTTGGCCTCTTCGCTGGCGGGAGCTTCCTTGGGGGCGGCCTCTGCCTTGGCTTCCTTCTTGGCCTTGGCCTCCTTCGGAGCGGCTTCGGCCTTCGCCTCGGCGGCGACTTCCGCCTTGGCTTCGGGCGCCTTGGCCTCAGCCTTGGCGGCGGCCTTCTTCGACGGCTTGGCGCCGCCCAGCAGGATCTCGGAGATCCTGACGGTGGTCAGAAGCTGGCGGTGGCCGATCTTGCGGCGCGAATTCTGGCGGCGACGCTTCTTGAAAGCGATGACGGTGCGGTTCTTGCCCTGCTCGACGACTTCCGCCGTGACCAGAGCGCCATCGACGAACGGCGCGCCGAAGGTGACATTCTCACCCTCGCCATGCGCGAGAACAGTGCCGATCTCGACGATCTCGCCGACCTTGGCTTCGACTTTCTCGATCTTGAGCAGATCGTTGGCGGCGACGCGATACTGCTTGCCGCCCGTTTTGATGACTGCGAACATTTTTTGCCTTTCGCTGTTCGGTCGGCCTCGATGAACCGCTTCAGGCGGTTCGGCCGTCTTTTTGTCAGTCTGCGGGTTCAAAAAACAAGCGGCGCGGAGAAGCCCCACGCCGGATGCGGGCTGTCCCTAACCGAAGGTCGCGCGGAAGTCAAGGCAAGCGGCCCTTGCTCCTGAGCATGCCGTGGGCCGCGCGCCGGTCCGCGCCTCACCGACGCTTTTTCAAGAAGCGGGAAATCGGTCGACTAGGGCCTTGTAACTGCGGCGGTCAGCCGTTATCTAGTGCGCCGCGCCGGCAACGGCCGACCATGACCTCGCGGAGAGGTGGCAGAGTGGTCGAATGCACCGCACTCGAAATGCGGCATACTCGCAAGGGTATCGGGGGTTCGAATCCCTCCCTCTCCGCCATCCTGCTTCGAGCTGCGCGCTTTCGCGGGACAAGCCTCAAATCCCTTAAGAGCGAGCGAGATACCCTCCGAAGCCTTGGCGAAGGAGCGCGACAGTCGCCCTCAGCAATATCCGAAATAGGTCATCAGCTCCTGAGCCTCACCTGCCTCGAAACGCGAGGCGAATTCCTCAGGCAGCTTCGATCGCCAGCCGCCCCTGTAGTCGGTTATCGGTTGGTTGACCTGCGCCGAACGGCGAGCCGAATGCGCCGTGCGAACTCTTCTTGCCCTTCCCCAGACGACCGGATGCCGGTGATAGTCCAGGATGGCAGCATCGAAAGCCACACCCATGAAGCGGCATAGCCGTTCGATGGAAAGCGCAGGCGACTCGATAAAGTCCTCGTAGCGCCACAACATGGCCCCGCCCCTCTCGACGCAGAGCATCGAAGCCCTGCTGTCGGCGACCCACCTTTGGAACGCTCTGTCGAAATCGCCCTCGTAGCGCTGCCCGAGCGATGTCACGACATCGCGGCCATCGCGCGTCACCACGATGAAACGGGCATCCGGGATCGTCTCGCGTATCTGACGGGTGTAATGAATATGCCCGGGGGTTTTCTCGACCCAGACGCTCCGGCGCGAAATCGCCGCCTCAAGCAAAAGCAAGCTTAGCTTGGTCCATCTGGCGCCTTTGTCCGAGACAAAAGCGCTTGTCTCCCGCGGAACACTGAAGACATCCGGATGCGCTGCCAATATCCGGGCGAGCAAGGTCGACCCGGTATGACCGCAACCACAGATGAATATTGAGGCCCTCGGCTTTGGAATAAGCCGTACCACACCCTTGTTCACAATTCTTGTTCCCCCGGAAAGACTTTATTCGAACTGTTTGCCTCGAAGATTGCAACAGGAATGTTTCCACAGGAACGGCGCGGAACCACCGATCGGCGCCGTTCACATTTCAGCGTGCGGCGTATCGGGTGTATCGATGAAGCGCACGCGCTTGCCGCCACGGCCTGCCAGGACGTGCTCGGCCAAGGCCTCGACGGCAGCCAGCGCGCGATGCTTCAGCCGGCGCTGAGCTTCTTCACCTGGCGCACGCTGGTGCGCGAGGCCGGCTTGCAGCCCTTGCACGCTGTAAACACCATGGTCGGGGCCATCCAAGGCGCAACTGAAAGCGGGCGTTGCGCGCCGGCTGGGCGATTGACGTTTGAGTGCGAATGATCCGCCGTGGGTTGGGCCGGCCGAGCGTGAGCGCCGGCCGATTGTGCCTCAACCTGATCCGCCGGATTGATGCTCCGCAATCGCGCTCAGGAAGACCTCGCCGAATTCCTTGAGCTTGGCTTCGCCGACGCCGTTCACCGCGGCGAAGGCAGCGAGGTCGCGCGGGCAGCGCTCGGCCATGTCGATCAGCGTGCGGTCGGAGAAAACGACATAGGCCGGGACTTGGCGTTCCTTCGCCAGGCGCAGCCGCAGCGCCTTGAGCGTGGCGAGCAGCGCGGCGTCCAGGTCTTCGGCGTCCGCCGCGGCCTGGGCCGAACGCGCCTTGTCGCGCAGGGAACGGTGCCGCGTCTCGACGCGATACTCGAAGGCGATCTCGCCGCGCCCGAGCGCGCGGCCGCTCTCGGAAATGGCAAGGCCGCCATAGCCGTCCGGGTCCGGCACCAGGAACCCGCCCGCCACAAGCTGGCGGATCAGCGACAGCCACGCGGGGCGCTTGTGTGCCGCGCCGGTGCCGAAGCTGGCAAGCCTTTGATGACCTCGGGCCAGCACCTTTTCGGTCTCGTGGCCAAGCAGGATGTCGACGATGTGGGAGGCCCCGAACCGCTCGCCGGTTTGCGCCACGGCCGAAAGGATGATGCGCGCCTCGATGCTGCCGTCCGCGCGCGGCGCCTGGCTGAGGCAGTTGTCGCAATTGCCGCAAGGCGAGGCGCCTTCGCCGAAATAGCCAAGCAGGACCTGGCGCCGGCATTGCGCCGTCTCGCAATAGCCGATCAGCGTATCCAGCCGGCCATGCGAGCGCCGCTTATGCTCCGGCGAGGCATCCTCGTCGTCGATGAACAGGCGGCGCGTGCGGATGTCGCCGAGGCCGTAGAGCATATGCGCCTCGGCCGGCCGCCCGTCGCGGCCGGCACGGCCGATCTCCTGGTAATAGGCCTCGAGGCTCGCCGGCAGGTCGGTGTGGAAGACATAGGCGACGTCCGGCTTGTCGATGCCCATGCCGAAGGCGATGGTCGCCACCATGACCACGCCGGACAGCGTCATGAAAGCGTTTTGGTTCGCGTCCCGCGCCTCCTTGCTCATGCCGGCATGGTAAGCGAGCGCGGTGACGCCGTTCTTTTCGAGGAAGGCCGCCATCTCCTCTGTCTTCCTGCGCGACAGGCAATAGACGATGCCGCTCTGTCCCGCATGGCGTTCGACGAAACGCAGCAGCTGGCGCTTGCTGTCCTGCTTCGGCTCGATGGCAAGCTTGATGTTCGGCCGGTCGAAGCCCAGCACCAGCGTGTCGACACGCTCGGCAAACAGCCGCGCCGAAATGTCGGTGCGCGTCGTTTCGTCCGCGGTCGCGGTCAGCGCGATGATCGGCACTTTCGGAAAGAGGTCGCGCAGCCGAGCAAGGTCCTCATATTCGCGCCGAAAGGCTGGTCCCCATTGCGAGATGCAATGCGCCTCGTCGACGGCGATCAGCCGGATGTCGAGCCTGGCCAGCGCGTCGAGCATCCGCTCGGTCATTAGCCGCTCCGGCGCCAGATAGAGCAGATGCGTCTGGCCCGAGGCGACGCGGCGCCACGCCGCGACATTGGCATCGCGATCGAGCGAGGAGTTGATCGTATCGGCGGCGACGCCGGCGAGCCGCAGCGCCGCGACCTGGTCCTGCATCAGCGCCACCAACGGCGAGACGACGATGGTGAGCCCGCCAAGGACCAGCGCCGGAACCTGGTAGCAGAGCGACTTGCCGGCGCCGGTCGGCATGACCGCCAGCACGTGGCGGCCGCACAGCAGCGCCTCTATCACGTCGGCCTGACCGGGCCGAAAATCGTCGAAGCCGAACACGTCCTTCAGCACGCGCTGCTTCGGATCGCGTCCCTCCGCCGCAATGCCCGCCACCGATGCCCGCCCCGCCATCGCGTTTTGCATTTGAGAGTGATTCCCGGTTTCGGCTGAGGTCACGTTCTTAAGGCGCGGATCGCCCGAACGCCATCGCAACCCGTGCTGTCCGCCGTTTTTGCCTGGCGGCGCCGCCGTCTCTGCCGGCGGTGTCGGCTCCTCCCTGCGCCGCAACCCGGCGATACTGAGATGGCAGGGCAAGGCGGTCGGCAGTGTCCACTGAGCCGAGGGTTAGCAAAGGCAGGGCGCGTCAGACTCCAAGCCGGCTCCATAGATCCGCAATCAATTTTCGCAGCCCGACAGCCCGGAGTTCTCCCGGTCGGATTTCGGCCAGCGCGATGCCGCTCTCGCCCGCAATGGCATAGAGCAGCCAGGTCCGGCCATCCTCCTCGAAAATGGCCGGATCGCGCAGCCCGTTCTCCTTGCTTCTTGCCACGCCCGCCTTGCTGCGGCGAACCGGCAGGCCGGCGCCCTCGTAGTCGGTGCCGGGTCTCAGCAATTCGGTCCTGCCGCGCACGACCCAGCGCCGCCACTCCTTGGAAAGGTCGATGCTGCCGTAAATCACGCGCTCCGGCGCGTCGCCCTTGCGCGTATAATAGACAATCAGCGAATCCCCGTTCTTCTGCACCGCCACATGCCGCGGCCGAACCCGGCTCGAGCCCGGCAGCACGACCGGCCCTTCCTCGAAACCGGAAAGACCATCGATAGATCGGCGAAGCCTGATACTGCCGGTGCCGAAAAGCCCATACCACCAGCCGTCATGCCGAAAGATCCGCGCATAGAACGGCCCTAGCGCCTGGGGGCTGGGGTTGAAGCAAAGGCCGTCGACCGATGTCGCCGCAAAGGTCGTCTGCTCGCGGCCATGTCGCTCGGCGCCGTGAAAATACATGACGATGCGTCGGGTCTGCTCGTCGACATGCACGTCGGGAGAGGCGATGTGATCCCTCAGAAAAGGACATTCGCCAAGCGAAAGCGCGCCGCCCGGGTGAACGCTCCAAGGACCCTGCAGCGTATCTGAATAGGCTAGGCGGATGTGGGTGCCGTTGTGATGCGCGAAATAGAGGTGATACGTTGCGAGCCGGCCGGTCGCCCACGCCGGCATCCTCACCAGCGATGGGCCGTTTATGCTGGCTCCCTCACCGCCCGGCAGCATATCGGGCGTAATCAACGGTCCTCGCCGTTCGGCTGAAAGGCCGAGCATCGACGTCATGCGTTTGCCCACTCCGGCATGTCATAGCCGAACTCGTCACAGAACCCTCTCAGCCGGGCGAGGAAGGCCGGGGGCAGGGCTTTGAGATAGGCAAGGTATTCCTCGTTCCGTTCCCACTTCTTGAGCGATGTTGCCCGTATCGGGTTGCCGGCATCCTCGCTGAAGCGGATACGCGGCCTGAGGTCGAATGCTCGCGCGATCCTCTCCTGGACCTCGTCCGGCCGAGCGATCATGTCCTCGTAGCGGACATAGACGATCGCGCGCTCCGGCTGCGCCTTTCTCAGCCGCAGCAAGGCCTCGTACTCGGCCAGCCAGCGTTCGGAGGTGACATGGAACCGGCGCTCCGCACTGCTTTCCGGATGCGAGCTGGTGAGCACGTCGAAAGGATGGCGAACGCAATAGATCAGGCCAATGGCGGCGGGCAATTTCGCCAGATGCGCATAACCCCGATCCGTGCGCTTGACGACAAGGTTGGTTTCGGAGCGGTCCAACATATCCAGCTGGGTGTATTTCGCTTCGGCTCGATGGACGAAGGTGTCCTCGAAACACCCCATCAGGCGCTGAGTCAGCGTCGTTCCGCTGCGCGCGCAGCCGGCAATGAATATCTTCTTGTAAGGCGCCGAGCGTCCAGCAAACCAAAGCCGCCACAGCCGCTTCACGTCCAGTGCCAAGCGCCGAACCTCTCTTATCGGCCGCCTGATGGCCTTGCGCAAAAAGGCCTCTGATTTTCGTGCGACGTCCATTTCCGACTTCCGCTCCCGCCGGCTTAGTTCATCCGATGCCAAAGCTGCGGCGCGCCGTCTCTTTGGCCGATATGCCGGCAGAGTGCCAGTCCTCTTCGTTAAACCTATCTTCACCATGTTGCGGCACCGTTGTCGTCCTGCGGCAATGTTTGAGTACCGCGGCGGCGCCACCTGCGCCCAGGCAACAAACCCGCGCCTCACGGCGCGGGTTTTTCTTTGGCAACAGGAATATCGCTATAGGAAGTCGGCCCGATAAGGCGCAAAACTGTCGACCAGCCGCCCCGCATCCAGCGCCCTGACGCCGTGCACCAGGTTGGACGGCACGATGAAGCTGC
>NZ_RZSV01000086.1:0-22161 GCF_004023205.1 Mesorhizobium sp. M1A.F.Ca.IN.020.03.2.1
GGTCACAGCCATGTCGCGCATGATCGACGCGCCGCTGGCCAGCCGTTCGGCGGGCGAAGGGGTTTTCACCGAGGGGCGCGAGGCCGCCGGCTTCCGAATTTCGCATGAAACGCTGGCTGATCTCTCGGCGCTCGATTGGCGGCATGCAGCGGCTGGCCTTCCATCCCTGCCGATGCTGGTGCTTACAAACGGCAAGCCGCTGGCTGCCGACGAGGTGCGCGGCGACTCGGCTGGCGCTGCGGAAATCGCGACGGCCGAGTTCGATGGCTATCCTCTCTTGATGTGCGACCCGACCGCTAACCGGATTCCGGCCGCCGCTCTCGACCGCTGCGCCGCCTGGATCGCCGACCAGGCCGGCGAAGCGGCAGCGGGAAAGGCCATGCCGCGCGATGTGTCGCAGATCCTGGACGGTCCGCATTACACGGAAAGCCCGGTGCTGATCGGACCGGCGCCGATGATCTGCGGTGTGCTTTGCCGACCGCGCGAACGCCAGACCGCGGCCGAGCCGGTGATCTTCCTCAATGCCGGTGGCGTGCCGCATGTCGGCTGGGCGCGCGGCACGGTGGAAGCGGCGCGAGCCCTGGCGGCGGAAGGCGTAGCCTCGCTGCGCGTCGACCTGCCCGGACTTGGCCTCAGCGATCCGACTGAGGAAGGGCGCCTGTTCCTTTATGACCGGCGCACGCGCCATGATGTAAGTCGTGCGATCAACTGGATGGAGCGAGCCGGCTACCCCGGGGTCGGCCTGGTCGGCACCTGCGCCGGCGCGTTTCAGGCTTTTCACGCCGCGCGGGCCGATCGGCGGGTACGGATGCTGACCATGATCAACCCGCTCTGCTTCGCCTGGAACAGTTCCTACGCGCTGGAGATGGCGGTCTGGAAGACTTACGAGACATCCAAGACCGTGCTCGGGCAGAACGCTGCCGCCAGGCAGGAGAGCCGCGAGCCGGCCGACGCCGCATGGCGCGGGATCGCTTCGCGATGCGCCCGGCTGATCGTCCGGCGCGGGCTTGAGGCGATCAAGTCCACATTGTCGATGCTGCATCCGGCCGCGCTGCTTGGACAGCGGCGGGTGGAACGCTGGATGCGCGACCTATGCGGCCGCGGCGTGCGGGTCCTCCTCGTAACCTCGGAAGGCGATCTGAGCCTCAAGGAGATCGCCCGCCATTTTGGCTCGGAGGAAGAGCGGCTCGATAGCATTCGCGGCGTGACCAGGGTCTCGCTGCCGAATGCCGACCACACGCTGACGCCGTATCACGCACGGCGCGCCGTGATCGCTCGCCTGATCGACCATGGCGGCATCAGGCGTGACGGTTATGCTCGTTCCGAGCCGGTGCGCGCGACGGCAAGCCCTTCCTTCCTGGCGCCGTAGGGGATCATCAGATCGGCTTGAGTATTGACACGCGGCAAGCGCGTCGCGTCTTGAAGCGTCACGCAGCGATACGGTTCTCTGCGTGAAGCCGAAAGGTTTGAATAATCAGGGAAACTAAAGACTTTCGGGAGATTTCGTTCTGGTCGGAGTGGCAGGATTTGAACCTGCGACCCCATCGTCCCGAACAAGCTGTCTTGCCAGAAGAAGCCCGGAATTCCGGGCTTTTGCCATTAATGATCGGCCGCTTTTGGGGCCTTTGTTCACGTTTGTTTCCGGGGTTTCAGGTGGGTTTCAGGTGGGAGACACCCGATCGGACGATGTTGCTCTTCTGGCGCGGCGCCGGCGCCTTGGCGGTGATCGCCGCGGCGGCGTCGGCCTGGAAATCGGGGTGATGGTGGTAGTAGTGCTTGCGCAGCACGGCTTCCGTCATGCCGCAGAAGTCCGCGGCCTTGGAAAGCTCGACCCCGTTCTGCATCAGCCATGTCGCAGCGGTATGGCGCAGCGTGTGCGGGGTGACATCTGTGACAAAGACTTGTGTCTCGATGCCTTTGACGATCCGCGGCTCGTACCAGCCGAGGCCAGCGATCTCGCAGGCCGACTTGAACGCCTTGCGCACCGATCGAACCGGCCCGCCTTCCCATTCGACGATGAATTCGTGCGCGATCATGCGGCCGATCGTGCGGCTTTTGCCGCGTCCCTTGGTCTTGATGTCAACCGGGGTACGCGCCCAGCGGCGCATGTGCGCCAGCAGCCGGTCCGGCAGCCTGACCGGCGGCTGTCGCTTCCTGGTCTCGACCATGTCGGCGGCTCGCCTGAAAAAGACGCCGCGCTCAAGGTCGACGAAGCCACGCCCCATTGTGGGCCGTGTCGCGGCGCCGCAGATGGCGGCGGATCGCGTACCGGTGTAGAGCCCGGTCAGGATGAAGCGCGCCACGTGCCGGCCCGTCCGGCGATCGCTCTCTTGCCCCTTCCAGGTCTGCCGCATCTGCCAAGCTGCCCAGAGCAGCCTCGCCGCTTCTGATCGCGTCAGCGCGCGCTTGGCCTTCTCGGATCGCGCCGGCAACACGATCTTCGGCACGGCCGTGATGTATTTTTCGGCGTGATAGTGATTGATGGCCGCGCGCAGATCCTCGAGCTGCCGGCGTGCCATCGCCGCCGTCGGCAGGATCCGGCCCTTCTTGGCCGGGCCGTTGACATATTCGCGGCAGAGCGCGCCTGAGATGTCGGCGACCGTGCCGGTGAAGAATGTCAGAATGGCGAGCAGGCGCGCGGCCGCTTCCTTGCGATAGCTCTGCGACGGATTGAGCGCGACGACGTCCTCGGCATAGACGTTGATGACGTCGGCGATGTTTACTTGGTCCGGGTCGCGGTTGCGCTGGCGCGTCGGCTGATGCTTTTCGCTGATGTAGTCGGCGAGCTGCCTTTGAGCTTCAACAAGCTCGCTCTTGCCGCAGCCAGTGGGATGCCGTCTTCCGGCGTCCTCGATGTACCAGCCGGCCTTGCTGCGCAAGCTGCCGTCGGCCTTTCGGCTCTCGGACCGCCAGACGAGTCTAATTCCCTTGCTTGGACGCGGCATAGTTTTCTCATTCTCCCGATTGCTGCGAGTGTGGTGTATTCCTTGCCGGCGATGATTTCCGTCTCTAGCCGCCCGCGGTCGCGCTCCTTGCGCAAACCGGCCGGGCCCATCGAGCCATCAGGGAAAGCAATCCGAGCCGCGATGTCCAGCCGCAGCGGCGCGTTTTCCGTGTACTCATCGGACCCGTTCATGGAGTGCCGTTGCCGCTGGTGTTCATGGCGAAAACTGCACGTTCAGCAGGCCCGCGCCGCGATGCCGAGATAGCGCTGCAGGCGGTCGATGAAGGCATGCTCTGCTTTCATCGCGCCCCACGGCCCGATTGCGCCGACAAGCTTTGGCGGAGGCAGCGAAACGCGCGGCAGACAAGCGCTGTTCGGCCTGGCTCCGAACAGGGCCGCGGCCTCGGCAACCAGCATGCGATTGTCCATGTCGCGGATCTGACGGCCATAGGCCGGCACGGTGTCGATATCGGGCAATTCAGCCGCCTGGTAGATCGCAAGGTCGATGCTGCGCTTGGCCGACGCGATCGCGCGGTGGGCGAGCTGGTCGATGAAATCTGCAGCCAATCCCGCGTCGCTCGCCAGTCGGCAGATGTGATGCTGGATCAGATCGACTGCCGGCCTGGTGATGTCGCCGAGCGCGTATTCATGCCCGTCATGAAGAAGGAAATAGCCGGCGGCCAAGCCGTCGCCGGTTTCGCGGAACAGCGCGTCGGCACCCATCACGCAATGCTGCGCCACGGAGTAGGCCGGGCAGCGATAGAGACCATTGAACCGCGCGAGCTTGGACAGTGTGTTGGCCATATCGGCGAAGCTGATGTCGGACGCCTTCGGTTCGAGGAGGTCGAAGGCCGACCCATCCGGCTTGAACGTTGGGATCATGGCGGGTCTCCCGCCAAGCGCCTTGCTTGCGCGCCTCATTGGTGCACCTGCGGCATGGCTGCTTCGACGGCGTTGATAACGCTCGAGCGAACGGCCGGGAAGATCGGCAGCCGGTCGAGATAGCCCGACAGCACGGAAATGCAGCGCTCGCGTTGACCCGACCAGGGGTCGAGCAGCAGGGCAGCACGGGCGGCACAATACTGGCCCCAGGCCACGATGAGGCCCTGTGTAGGGTGCGCGCCGCCTGGCAGCGGTGGCCGATTGGGCGCGGCGTGCCGGGCCTTCTCAATCATGTCCGCAAGCAGATCCGGGCGAATGGTGATCTGCTTGGTGCTGGCGAGCAAAGCCAGACGTGCGGCGCTGTCCTGAAATTCGATGATTTCGGCGCTTGTGAAGCCGGCCCCGACCAAGTCTTCAAGCCGAACGCCACCGCCAACAGCAAACAGATCGCGCATTGCCTCTGCCATTTCCAGGCAGCGTGGATGGGCCTCGCCCGGAGCTTCCGGAAACTCTCGGCGCGCTTTTGAACGTTGGACTGTATCGAGCAAGACGGGTCTCCTTGGGGTAATCAGAGCGCGCCGGCCGTGACAGCGGCGCAGAACAGGGTGGCGGCAATGAAAGCAGCGGCAGCGAGCCGCTTCGCGACGGCTTCGTCCTTGTGATAGCGTTCAAACCGCGCATTGCGGGCAGGGGGTATTGGATGAGAATGTTGGTGCGAGCTGCCGTCTCGTTGTTTGCCCTGACCGGTTCGGCCTTTGCCTACAGCGATGGGCAACTGGCCGTTATGTCCCATGTCGGGCAGGCAATCGCCGGCACCAAGATCTGTCCGAAGCTGGAAATTAACGAAGGCGCCATGGCGCTGATGCTCGCCGCCGAGGACGTCAAGCTCGACGACCCAACGGTTGCCGCGGCCGTTCGGGGCAAGATTGAGGAAACCGTCCGGGCATGGGAGGGCAAGAGCGAAGACCTCGCCTGCGCGGCAGTGCTGATGCTGTACGGCCCAAGCGGAAGGATCGCGGGACTGCTGCGCTTGAGTGACTGATTCCACCGTCCTTCTCCAGTTCGTAAGGGCAAACAGTAGGTATCACCTACCTACTCTGTCAAGGTAGGTAGGTTACTTCTGCAGCCCTGGGCTGTGGATTTGTCGCACTGGCCCGCCAGGTTTGTACTTGTTTTGTTCCAATGGCTGAGTCAGATTGACGCGGCGAAGGAGGCGGCATTGCTCACGTATTTTGTGGTTCAGAGTTTCAGGCTTACGCCAAAAGGGGCGATCACGCCTGGAGACGCGACAGAGGTCCAGGACATTGAGCACGCTCTGCGACTGGCAGAAAAGCTTGCGGCGAGCTCTGCCGGCGTAGTTGCGTTCAGCCGGACCGGGGATCCTTCCACCGGAGAGTTCGAGGATGCTGTCATCCTCTACGCCAACGGGGCGGTGCCGCTCCTCGAGTCTGAACTGGCCATTGCGTGTTGAAGCGGCGGATTGGCATAGTCGTCGGTGGGCTAGATAGAGCGAAGAGCAGCAACAGTAGCAAGAAGCTTCGCGGGCTCCACCGGCTTCTGCAGGCATGGAGTGCTTGCAAACTCTTCCGGAATGATCTCCGCGTCATAACCGGTCAGGAAGACAAAAGGTATGTTCCTCGCCCTCAAAGCGAAGGCCAATTCGAAGCTGGGCCCGCCGCCGAGGTTAACATCCAACAGTGCACAGTCAGGTCGCTTTTCTTCCAAAATGGCGGCAAGGGCATCCTGGGGGCTGCTAACGGGACCAGAGACGAACGCCCCGGCACTCTCGAGGATTTGCTGGGTATCGTCGGCCAAGTAAAAATCATCTTCGACGATCAGCACCGTACGGCCGGCGAGCAGCTCGACGCTCATGAACTATTCCTGCTGGCACTGAGGAGGTCAGCGGGCACGTCAGTTTGCAGGACGCTTTCGCTCGGCTTGAGCGGGAGGGCAATGCGGCAATGAAGACCGCCGGCGGTCAGGCGCATCTCGCCCGTGCCCTTCAACTCAAACGGGACACGACGCGTGATCAGCTCTGTTCCGAATCCCTTTCGCATGTCTCCACGCGGTGAGATCTCCATACCGCTTTCTTTCCAGTGGAACTGCAGCCAGTCTTGGCCTTTTCGCTCTCTGCGCTCCCAACGCACGGCGATTTGGCCACCGGGCGCGCCAATAGCGCCATATTTCGCAGCGTTTGTGGCGAGTTCGTGGATTGCCAATGTCAGCACTTCAGCGGCTTTCGGCATGAGCAGGACGTGCGGCCCCTCGATTGAAATTCGCGAGGGATCGGCGGCTTGTGCCAGCAGTTCGTCGCGCACAATGCTATCCAGAACGACACCTTCTCCGGCCCAGCGTGTAAGCAGGGTCTGGGTGCGCGCCAACGCGGCAATGCGACCGCTTAGCCGTTCTCGAAACTCCTGCGTTGTTCCCCCGGTGTCGCCCCTCTTCACGAGGGAGGCGACCGTCGCCAGGACATTGCGGACGCGATGCTGTAGCTCGGCGGTCAGCACCGCCTGGCGCTCCTCATTGCGCTTGCGCTCGGTTATGTCCTTGCCGATCTTCAAGAACCCTCGGATAGTTCCATCGTCATTGCGAAGTGCCACCGTCTGGCCGTCAAGAAAAACGCGCCCTCCGCTCTTGCTCTTATGCCAGCGAATATTGGGAGCGACGCCGTCGGAGCGAGCGCGGCTGAGTTCATGCTCCGGCACGCCATTTGCCTGGTCCTCGGGCGTAAAGATGGAGGAGGTTGGCTTGCCAATCATTTCGTCTGCGCTCCAGCCGAACACAGCGGCCGCGCCCGGCAGCCAGTCGGTGATGGTGTCGTCCGGATCGCTGAAAATGATCGCATAGTCGCGGGCGTTTTCCACGATCAACCGGAAGCGTTCATTTCCATGCTCCAGTTCGCTGAGCAGCCTTCGAAGGTCATATTGGCGTTGACGCCCGCGTAGCGCTGCACGCGTGGAACTGGTCAGAGTAATCGCCTCAACAGGGCGTTCCAGCAGCGTAACGTTGCCGAGCGATGAAACAAGATCGGCTCGCCAGGCGGCGGCCCGTTGGTGGGCCAGATGGCTCGTGAGAATGATGAATGGCAGGTCTGACCAGACCGGCTGGTTCTGTGTCCAACTGATCAACGCGGGAATATCTCGGCCAAACAGGCCTTCTTCCGTGGCGATCACGGCAAGGCATTGCGGTCCTAAACGTGTGACCAAAGCGGAAAAGTCGGCACACACGATCGCCGCAATTCCGATGCGCGATAGAATTTCCACTGCTGCCGGTCCATCCCGCCCGATGGGAGCCAGCACAAGGACGGCGCTGCCGTCCATGTCAGCCCCGATCCCTGGTAACGCGCACCGTTGGTAGCTCCTGATCGCCATTGTAGATCGGTGTGCCCGAGAAAATACCGGAGAATTGCGTCAGCGGCGGACCGAGTGCAATGCCCGTCGGCGTCAGCTGGAATTCACGGATCGTATGCTCGTGATTGCTGCTCCGCTTCTTGACCACAGAAAGTGCCCGTCGGACCGAGCCGCCGAATTCGAAATAGCGCAGCATAAGCACCGCGTCGCTGAGATAGCTGATGTCGAGTGGAGTAGCCATGGGGCCAACCAGGCCATGCTGAGCCAGTATCAAAATGGTCGTTACTCCCTGCTGCCCGAGATACGTCAACAACTCGTGCATCTGCAGGATCAAGAAGCGCTCATCGGGCATCGCATTGAGGTAGCCGTTCAAGCTGTCGATCACGACGATCCGGGCACCGTCGCGCTCGACGCTCGCCCGTACGCCTGCGGCGAATTCGCCGGGGGACAGCTCAGCGGGGTCGATCTGCTGGAGCCGTATTTTTCCGGCGGCCAATGCCTCCTCCAGCGGCATTCCCAACGTTTGCGCTCGCCCCTCTATAGTGCCCAGTCCCTCATCAAAAGCGAAATAGACGGCGTGCTCGCCACGGTCGGCTGCAGCCAGCGCAAATGTCAAAGCCAGTGACGATTTCCCCACCCCGGCGCCGCCGATGAAGAGGGCATTGGTTCCCCGCTCGATCCCACCGCCGAGCATTTTGTCAAGTTCTGCGTTGCCGGTCGGAGTGGGATCTCCCGCAAACTTGGTATGGTGCTCGGCTGCAATAAGCCGCGGGAAGATCCTGAGCCCGCCCTTGACGATCGTGAAGTCATGGTAGCCGCCGCGGAACCGAATACCGCGCATTTTGATTACGCGGATGCGACGGCGCTCGGCCCCATAATCCAAGGCGAGCTGTTCGAGGTTGATCACGCCATGGCAGATCGAGTGCAGTTGCAGATCGGAGTCCGCCGATGAGAGGTCGTCCAGCAGCACCACCGTGCAGCGGCGCGCGGCGAAAAAGTGCTTGAGCGCGAGAACCTGGCGTCGATACCGCAACGAGTTCTGTGCCAGCAGACGCAACTCGGAAAGGCTGTCGAAGACGACTCGCGAGGGATTGAGGGCCGCAACCTTCTCGAACACAAGGTTCGTTGTTTCGCTGAGCTCAACTTCGGCCGGATGAAGGATCGTCAGTTCGCGTTCGGGATCGAGAGAAGTTTCGGGCGGGACCAACTCGAAAAGCTCGATTCCGTCCAGCGTCCAGCCGTGCCTCTTGGCGACCAACGCCAGCTCACGACGTGTCTCTGACAGGGTGACGTAGAGGACGCGCTCGCCAAGCTGCACGCCCTGGAGAAGGAATTGAAGCGCGATGGTTGTTTTGCCGGTGCCGGGGCGGCCTTCGTAGAGATACATCCTGTCGGGATCGAGTCCGCCGCCCAAGATATCGTCGAGGCCTTCGCTGCCTGTGGACACCCGCTCTGTGCCTATCTCCTCCGCTCCGAAGATTTCCCCCTCAGCGATGTCATTGGCCGCCACGTCTTCGTCCCTCACATGCAAGCGACGGGATACGCTGGCCCGCCCAACCGAAAACGGCAAAACCAAGCTCTGGTTCCCCTGGCTCCTCTGTCTGCCGCTCGGCCGAAAGGGCGGCCGGGGCCGCCAACTTCGTTTGTTGTCAGCTAATGAAGCTTGCTAGCGTCCGACCCGAATGGTCTGGTTCCTGGTTGACTCCGGCGTGGTGGAGTTGCACCTGGTTACGGCCCGCTTGCTTGGCCAGATAGAGCGCTGCGTCGGCGTGACGCTGTAGCTGCTCCGGTGAGATGGCCTGGTCCGCGCTCTGAACCGCTACTCCAATGCTGAGGGTGACGCGGCGAACGCGAGACCCTGGGTTGGGAATGGCTGCGGCCTCAATGCTCTTTCGAATGCGTTCGGCCACCGAGGTCGCCTCTTCCTCGGTCACCCCAGGCAATAGCACGAGGAACTCTTCGCCGCCGTAGCGGGCCAGGAGATCGTGATCGCGCCTGACGTTTTCCTGGATAATTCGGGCGACCTCGACCAGACAGCGGTCGCCTTCGGAATGGCCGAGGTGATCGTTGAGCTTCTTGAAGTGGTCGATGTCGCACATGAGCATTGCGGCACCGTCAAGGCAGCGTTTGTCGCTTCCCCAGATGCGGCCGAGCGTTTCCGTCATCCAGCGCCGGTTGGCGATGCCGGTGAGCGGATCGGTCCTTGCCAATGTTTCCAACCGCTGGTTCGCTTTAGCCAGTTCGGCAACCCGGCGGCGATCGCGAAGCTCAAACAGGAAAGTCTTCTGAGCCAGAATTGTCATGATGCGTCGCGCGGCGACGGTTGCGAAGATACCACTGGCGAAGAACAGTGTCGCAGCCACGGCGCTTCCCAAGCCGATGGCCGGGTTCTGCAGCTGAAACACGAGATACAGCCCGAGCGCCAGCCCGGCGATGGCCACCGTCCAGGCCAGCGGGATACCGAAGATAATGATGGCGGTAATGGCAACGAACAGCATGACATTCAATTGCCGTTCATAGAACTCGCCACCAGCGCTTACGCCGACCAATGCGACGGACAGCAGGATGAGGAACATGCCCGCAATCAGGGAGGTTCCTTGCAGCCAGGCCGCCTGCGGTTTTCGCCAGGCGAAAACAACGGCCACTGCCACGGGCGGGATGATGGCGCCCGGCAGCAGCATGGAGTGCGCGACAGACCTTGGCAGCATCAGCATGTTGAGCGCCAGGGTTGGCACGTCAAGCAAGGCCACCCAGGTCATCCAAGAGCGAATGATTTTCGCCGTTTGCGGCCAGACACGTGCCCGAAAGCGGTTCTTTATTTCGCCTTTTAGGCGGATGTCGCGCGTGCGGCGCGCCAGAAGCCGGTCGACTTCGGCGGCGAGGGCAGGGCTGTCATGCCCCTCGAGGTGCATCGGATCTGACACGGCCGCTAAGCTCTAGAATGCTTCATCGTCGAACTCGTCTGACCCATTGGGCCGCTAAGAGCGCGCTAGCATGCTTGGTTAAGATGAAGATTTGATTTCCAGCGGCGATCGCACGGCAATCAGCTCCTGAGCCGCGATCTGCTCATCCCTTTTTTGCGAATGCCCACACCATGACCGGGTACTCCTCGTCATTGCTGAGATCCCGCCACAGGCCGTAGGCCCGCACCGGCCCGCCGATGTGCGCCCTCGCGCAGGCCTTGTTGCCCCAGCCGAAGACCTGCACGTCATTTTCTGCGAAGCCGCCCTCGATCATGACCTGCTTCAATCCCGCCGGCGTCCAGCGGTTGTAATCATGCGGCCGTGCATGCACCCGGAACAGGAAAGGCGTGGCGACCATCGCCCAGCCGCCTTGCTTGGTCATTGCGTGGATGTTGGCGGCGGCCGCGAGCGGCCGCTGAACGTGCTCGAGCACCTGGTCGGCGATGACAATGGAAAATTGCTCGTCAGTGCGGTCGCGGCAGATGTCGAACTCGGGGAAATCAACCGAGCGGTAGTTCGGGCACATCGCCCGCCAGTAGCGGTTCCAGCCGGGTGAGATTTCGATGACGTCGCGGGATTTGCGATTGGCCGCTTCGAGGAAGGCCGTGAAAGCTTCGATCTGGCGAATGCGCAGCCAGTTGCGCGAATCATAGCCGATCAGCCGTTTCACCGCGCGCTTGCCACGGTCCTTCAGCGCGCCGGCAAGGCTCGTCGTCATTTCGGCCTCCTCCTTAGCCCGCCGCAACTGGTGCTACATCGCAAAGAGTACAAAAGAATGACGCGAGCGAACGCAGCCTCTCTTCGGGTCGTGCGCTGACGATGAGGTGCAGCCGCCTTCCAAGCCGCTGCCTAGTCGCGATATTTGCGCGGGAGCTAATCCACACTTGTCGTTCGTCAGCTTGGGGGTATGGTTGCAACGTTGGGACAAACAGGGGACGCGAGTTTGCCTCGTCGATCGGCACGAGCCCATCTGCTTGGACTAATCGCGGCCGCCGTGTTGCCGGTCTGGCTGTTTGCTGCCTACCTGTTCGTCGCCTACGCCCTGCATGAGCAGCACCGCATCGAGCAGGAGGCGCTTTGGACTGCTCGTCAGGTGTCGCTGATCGTTGACGGCGAGCTAGCAATCATCAAGACGAGCCTCGATGGCCTCTCCAAGTCTCCTGGTCTCGCCAATGGTGATCTGCCCGATTTTGCCAACGAGGCGAGACGCCTCGTCCAGGGTACGGATCAGGTAGTCACGCTGCGTGATCTCGCTGGCCGCGTCTTGGCAAGCACGCAATCAGCCAAGGGCTCCGAGCCTTCGGCCGAACCGCTGACGCCCGAGGAGCGCGAGCACCTGGATCTTGCTGGCGTGCTGGTCAGCAACGTGTTCGCCGCGCCGGGATCGAACGAATATCGCATCGCAGTCACCAGACAAGTCTCGGGCTCAAAAGGCCAGCCGCTGCTGCTTTCGATGTCGGTCCCGACTGAGCGTGTTCGCCTCGTCATGCTGCCAGCTGTACCGCAAGGGTGGACGGTCGGTGTCGGTGATCGTGAGGGCAATTACGTTGCGAGATCGAAGCTGCACGATCAGTGGACCGGCAGGCCGGGTCTGCCCGAATATGTGAATAAGATCGTCGGCCGCTCCGGTACTTTCCGGTCCAGCAATTTCGAAGGCACCACGCTGCTGGCCGGTTACTACCGATCGCCGTATTCGGACTGGTTCTACACCGCCAATGTTCCGCTCTCAGATGTTCAGGCGCCTCTGTGGTGGTCGCTCGCACAGATTGGCGCAACAGGCCTCACCGCGCTGCTTGTTTCGCTGGCTCTGGGCTACGTGGTCGGTAAAACCTTCACCAAGGCCACAGTGGACCTCGCCGCGCGCGCCGATGCGCTCGGCGCAGGGGGCGAGGTCGACCCCATGTCGACGTCTGTCGCCGAGTTCGACTCGGTTGCACAGGCGATGATCAAAGCCGGGCGCGCAATCGCGGAACGCACGCGCGAGTTGGAAACAGTTCTGGAAACGGTGCCCGCAGCGGTCTGGTTCACTTATGACCCGGAGGCCCGCCAGGTGATACGCAATCGGTTCGCTGCGGAATTGATGGGGCTGCCGACAGAGTCTCGGAAAACCTTCGGCAGGCCTGAACTCGTGATCGACACGCTGGCCTATAAAGACGGCCAAAGTGTCAGCCGGCAGGATCGCCCGCTGAGCAGGGCGATGCGCGGCGAAGAAACCGACAGCGAAGAATTCGCCTACAAGCTGCCATCGGGGGAGCAACGTTACCTGCTTTCCAGCGCCCGGCCTATCCGCAGCGCGGAAGGTTCAATTATCGGCGCGGTGCAGATCAGTCTCGACATCTCCGAACGCAAGCGCGGCGAGGAGCAGCGTCAACTGCTGGTCAAGGAGCTGAACCATCGGGTCAAGAACACATTGGCCGTGGTTCAGGCGATAGCGGGGCAGACCATCCGCAACGCCACCAGCCTTGCCCAGGCGGGAGCGGCACTTTCCAGCCGGTTGATCTCTTTGGCCAAGGCGCACGATCTCCTTACTCGGGAGAACTGGAGCGGCGCCGATCTCCAGACCCTCATCGCGGCGTCGATCGAGCCCCACGCGCCGCTTGCCCGGTTCGATCTCTGCGGCGAGGAGGTTTGGCTGGCTGCGAATATCGCGCTCTCCCTCGCGCTGGCCCTTCATGAGCTCACGACCAACGCCATCAAATATGGAGCACTGTCGAATTCGACGGGATCGATCTCGATCTCGTGGAAGGTCGTGGAAGGCGAGACGAGCCGGTTCCTTGAACTGGATTGGCATGAGAAAGGTGGCCCGCCCGTTGCCCGTGGCAAACGTGGGTTCGGCACGGAGCTGCTGCACAGGATATTCGAGTATGAGGGCGGCGACGGCGTTACCTTGAACTACGAACAGTCAGGTCTGCATTGCGCTTTTCGCGTGAGCCTCGATCGTGGGAAGGGGACGGTTCCACCGGGGACCGAAGCCTTGCCGGCTGATCTCCCCAAGTAAGGAGATCAGCCGATCGGCGATATCAATAATCGCCGCGGTAATACCGGTCGTCGCAGGGCGCGGTGTAGATCTGGCCGTAGCGGTCCCGATAGCGGCAGAGCTGCTCGCCGCGGCGCTGCGGGGTCGTGGCGCTGCCGACGACGGCGCCGAGCAGCGCGCCGCTTGCCGCACCGATCACCGTCGACTTGGTGTTGCCGCCAATCGCCTGGCCGACCAGTGCGCCGCCGGCGCCGCCGATCAGCGCGCCGGTGGTGGCACGCTGCTGGCCCTCCGTTTGGGTCTCGCATCCGGCAAGTGCCGCGGTCATCAGCACCGCCACAAAAACCTTCTTGATCATCATCTCCAGAACTCCTTCAAGCCCCAAAGACCAACTAAAACAGGGGCGTACCTGGCCGAAGTGGGCTCGCATTGCGGCGGAACGGCGGCGGAGCCTGCTCACGAAATGAGTCAGGGTTTCCCGGTGGTTGAAGGCCATGGTTGCCAAACGGCAAAGGCGACCCTCTCGGCAGTAACCCTTCAGCGGGTCCTCAATGGAACAATGATGGTCGCGAGCTCCTGATTGTCGGCGTCAGCCATGATCTGTTCAAGAGAGCTAGGTTCTGGGATCGCCTCGCCATCATCAATCAGACCCTCAACATGAAAGGCGAGAGCCTGTTCGGCTAAGTCGCGCGCTTCGCCGAGGCTAGCGCGGGCGGTAACGACGCCGGGGAAGTCAGGAAAGGACACTCCGTAATCGCTGGCGTCTTCTTTGTGGATCAACCCGATGTACTGGCGCATCGTTTCCTCTTGCCGCGCTGCGGCCGGCCCCTAGCTTAGAACACCCGCACGACGGTGCAAGATGGACAAGTCTGCAACGGCTCCCGCCGGCCCCCTCGGGAGGCCAAGGATCCGTGCGGCCGAGTATCTGCGCATGTCCACAGACAGGCAGATCTACTCGATCGACAACCAGAGAGATGCGATCCGCAATTATGCGAAGGTCATGGGTTATGACATTGTTGCGACCTATGAGGATCCCGGGCGAAGTGGCCTCAGCCTCGTGGGACGCCCAGGCTTGCAGCAGCTGTTGGAAGATGTGGAAAGCCGGCGAGCCGATTTCGAAACCGTCGTTGTCTACGATGTGAGCCGTTGGGGGCGCTTCCAGAATACCGATGAAAGCGCCACCTATGAATACCGGTGCCAGATGGCCGGAGTGCGGATCGAGTTCTGCGCCGAGCTGTTCGTGAACGATGGGAGCATCGGGTCCGACGTCCTGAAGGCAATCAAACGCAGCATGGCCGCGGAGTACAGCCGCATGCTGTCGAACAGGGTCTTCGCCGGTCAAAGCCGGATAGTCGCACTGGGTTTCAGCGGCGGTGGCCCCGCCGGCTATGGCTTCAGGCGCCTTCTTGTTGACGGCTCCGGAAATCCCAAGGCGATGCTTCATCGCAACGAGCGAAAAGGGCTGGCAAGCGATCGCGTCATTCTGGTGCCGGGGCCAAAAGAGGAGGTCTCCACCGTAAGATGGATGTTCAATCAATTCGTGACGAAGGGAAAAACGGAAGCCGAAATTGCGACTGCATTAAACGCTCGCGGCCTGGTTACTGAACGCGGCCGACCATGGACCAAAGCATGCGTGGGCACGATACTGACGAGCGAGAAGTACATCGGCAACAACGTCTGGAATCGAGTATCCCATAGGCTTCTACACGACCGGGTAAGAAATCCGCCAAGCGCATTTGTTCGCGCCGACGCTGTCATCGAGCCGCTCGTGACCCGGGCGCTTTTCGATCGTGCGCAAGCTATCAGGCGCGCGCGCGCTTACCTTAAGCCCGATGAGGAGCTGCTTGCCGATCTGACCAAGCTCCTGAAAGAGCGGGGGAAGCTGTCGAGCCCAATCATAGACGCCGCCCCCTTCTGTCATTCAGCCTCCATTTACGCGCACCGATTTGGAAGCATGAGGGCCGCCTACCAGTTGATCGGATACGACGCCTCGGCGAACTATCGGAAACTCGATGTCAGCAACCGGCTCAAACAGATCCGGCAGCAAGTCGTCGAGGAATTGATGTCGAACATTGACAAGGTCGGTGGTTCGGCACTGTACGATCCCAAAACAAAGCTTTTGTGCGTCAATGACGAATTCTCCATCGCGATATGGATCGCGCGCTATCGGATTATCGTCACCGGCTATCCACGCTGGATATTTTGGAACCGCGGTCTCGTTGGGCCAGATGTGACGATTTTGATCAGAATGGAGCCTGATCATCAAACTGTTCGTGACTTCCTCATTGCGCCCGCGCATCAAGCGCAATCCGCCCTTCGCATGCTCAACGCAAACAACGGCGTGCGCCTTGATGCCTTCCTCTTCGCTTCGCTCGATCCTGTCGTGGAGATGGCGAGACGAGAATCGATTTCGGCGATCACGTGATAGTAACCAAGGCCGAGCTTCGTCGCTTCGTCGAGAACAACCGGCATGCCACCCGTCTGACGAGCAATTTGCAGGCGCCGCAGAATCCATTGCGTGGCCCGGCATTCTTGCGGACCTATAAACGCCAATTCGATCGGATGCAGGATTTCATCAGAGAAGCCGCCGCAGTGCGGCATCAACTGCAAGTCGTCGTCAATGCCACCGGTCAGATCCTGGCCAACGCGTCGTTCCGCGCCTTGCTGCAGGCGCATGATCTCGCAACGCTGCCTTCTATCTTGACGCACGGTTCGCCAAGCGGCGGACCGAATTCCCGTTCTGAGGATCAGCAAGCCTCGTTGTGCACAGCCGAGCCGCAGCTTGTCGGCGGTGTCTGTCTCGAGGCTCTCGACCTCCTGAACGATTTCGGCGCCCCCTTGAAGATTTTCCCCTTGTTGCGAGAGGTCGTGCCGAGCCGGCAGGTTGAAATCGTGCGTCTCATGCTAGCGTTGGACCGGGTGCAATTTCGGGTGGCGAGAGTGTTGATCGCGCTCACACCACGATCGCAGCTCACCGATCCCTTTGCGCCCAGAAAGCAATATGAGGGCATCTCCCCGACGCAATTGGCTGACATGCAAACTGACCTGGCCAAGGTCAGCCATGAATATCTGAGCGCCGCCAGCACACATGGCGCAACAGTGCTCAACCTGATCGCCGTTATCGGTTATATTGACAAATTGCTGAACAACCCCGCGCTAGTGCGGTTTATGGCGCGCAATTTTGCCGGGCACCTTGAGGTGTATCAGGAATTGCTCGACTTTCGCGAAAGTGGGTTTCAGAAACGTGCACCTATCGCTGAACAAAGCGCGTGGATTTGAGCTCTCCAATCCCCGCGAGGACCCGCTTCTCTTGTCAGACGTTTTCAGCTCGCTGAGAACCGTCCTCTTGCGCTGACGGGGCACCGGAGCGGCGCTCCCGCCAGGATGCACCCGTCAGTCGAGAACTTTGACGATCGTATAGCTTTCGAGGTCCACGACCACGATCCGATTGTCGATGACCGTGTATTCGTATTTCACGTTGTCCGGCGAGCCTTGTGAAGCTGATCGATTAGCGGCCGCGACGGCCAAGCCACTTGAGCCCGGGCCGTTAAAACGAAGAACGCCGGGCGATGCCGGCGTTCTAAACTCAACTCGCTTGCTACGGCTAGAACTTCAGGCCGATGCCGACGCGGAAGTCGTGAGCCTGTACCTTGTGCTCCAGCACGCAACCGCCGCCGCAATAATCGAAGCTCTTCTTGCCGAAGAAGGAAAAGTCGTACTCGCCGCGCAGGAAGACGTTGTGGGTCAGCGGCACGTCGATGCCGGCCCCGACAATCCCGCCAACGATCGTTCCGTCCCGTTCCGCAAAGCCGACCGCGTCGGTTTTCAAGTCCGACACCGTTACACCCGCCGTCAGGTAGGGCAGGTATCCGCCCAGGTCCATGCCCACGCGGCCCTTGAGCGAGCCGAAGAGACCGAGCGACTCGTCGAGGTCGCCAGGGCCTGGCACGTCGTGGAAGTGGCCCTTCTTGAACCGGTAGCCCAACTCGCCTTCAACGCCGTAGACGATGTTGCCCGACTGGAAGTTGTAGCCGACAAAACCGCCGATCGTCGGCGAGCCTACGTTGTGCGTCACGCTGCCGATGTCGGGCTCGCGGATGTTATAGTGCTCGAGCGTTCCGGCACCGAAGGCACCGGCATAAGCGCCCTGCCATGTCCATTCGCTTGTCACAGCCGGTTCTACGATATCGGCCGCCATAACAGGGCCGCAGACAGCAAGGCCGAATACGCAAGCAAGCAAAAGAGATTTCATGTTTTGTCCCACCGCAATTTTACGTTGACTCGAGATATACCGCACAGCGCGCCGAATTGCTGTTGCGAAAATATCACGGTGCAGTGGTTCTGAGGTCGGCCGGTGGATAACTGACACTCTGATCGCGACTTCTTATGGGTCTCGCGCCCCACCTGCCCATGGAACAAGCGGGGGCTGGATCAGGTCTCACGGGCCGATAGGTCGGCTCCGCCTGGGCAATTCTGCTGGTCTGCCCTCAGGCGCTAAAGCGGATTCGACAGCCAAATACAAATGGAGCACTATCGTCTTCGGTGTCGGGGGATGCCTCAATGTATGTAAAACTAGATTTTGCCGCGGCGAGTGTGCTCCCGGTGTCGAGCTGTGCTGGCCGATCTGCCGAAAGCCGCCCGGGCGGCGCGATGTGATCGGGATCGACAAGTCCCGTTACGACAACCGCTCTGGCCAGTGGCGTCGGCGCACTGGCACGAAACGATCGCGCGCCAGGCGATGGGCAAGCGTGCCGCTTCGTCTTGTGCTCGTGACGGTGGCTGCGTTTTCTGCCTTGCTCACACAATTCGTGATGCACAACAGCGGATCGCTTCCGGAAATCAACCTGCAGAACATCATCAAGCCGAGGCCGCTATCAGTCGCCGGCGTCGGCTCGGTGATCGACGGTGACACGATCGAGATCCACGGCCAGCGCGTGCGCTTCAACGGCATCGACGCGCCGGAGAGCCGCCAATATTGCGACGATGCTAGGGGGTTCGAATATCCCTGCGGCCGCCGCTCCGCCGAAGCGCTGGACAAATTCCTGGCGGCCTCCAGGCCGGTGCAATGCGTGTTCGTGACATGGGACCGCTATGGGCGCTTTGTCGGCAACTGCACGCGCGCCGACGGGGCTGATGTGGCCGCCTGGATGGTCGAGCACGGGCAGGCGCTGGACTGGCCGAAATACAGCAGCGGCGCCTATGCCGCGCTAGAGGCCAAGGCCCAGGCAGCGAAGCTGGGCCTATGGGTCGGCAGCTTCCAGGCACCCTGGGATTGGCGGGCGCAGCACAGTGACGATGTGCAGGCGCCGGCGACGCCAACTTTCGCACTCGGCGGCGGCAATGTCGGCTGTAACATCAAGGGCAACATTTCGGCGGACGGGGAGCGGATCTACCACGTGCCCGGGCAGAAATATTACAGCGTCACCGTCATCAACCAGGCCAAGGGCGAGCGCTGGTTCTGCTCGGAAGCCGAAGCCGCCGCCGCAGGTTGGAGGCGGTCCAGGCGATAGCCTGCGCAATCCCCTCTAGGAGAAGTCGGCTTCCTCTCCCACACTATTTTTCGTCCACCGATCGGGACCACTCTCTGTCGTTCCGCGCGGCGCTCAGATCATAATGGTGTTGGCGATAATCTGGTGGCCACCGCCTCAAAGAAATACGGTAGGTCGACACAGCAAAGCTCGTTACGCCCGAAACCCACAAGATCGCTTCCCCATAGCGGTCAGGCGATCAAAAGATCGGCGGCAGCATGCATGCCATATCGTATGTAGCTGCCTATAATAGGAATGCTCCGAAGTAGGACAAAGCATACAAAACAGCACAAATGAGTGAGCTACTTTTCTGCCTTGCCAGTAGCAGAGCGCTCATCACAATCAGGCTTTCGATAGTCACGAAGATAACCTCATGCACTGCTTCGATGTTTGCTAGCCATTCCCCAAAAAAAATGACTTAGCTGATCAGCATCCCGTAAACCTCTCAGCGTGCGCAGCAGAATCAGAAGCAACCTTCCCAGGACTCACAAAGTCCTTGTTATAAGCGCAGACTTGGGTAATCCTAAACGCGGGTCCGGGGGAATCAACTATGAAAAATTTCGTTACGTCAGTGCTCGGCGTCGTCGGTGTCTTCGGGGCTATGGCGATAGGTTTGGGAGCGCTTGCTTTCTACACCGTCGCTTTTGAGGCCGGCGCCGCTGAATGGTTCGGGTGGACCGGCTGGTGGGTACCAGTCCTATTTTTCGTCAGCGTGATCATGTTTCGCTCGGGCCCGATCATCGCCGCTGCGATGATCATTGGTGGCTATGGTGCATACTACGCCTGGGAGTGGCCGGTCTGGATAGTTGTGCCGGTCTTCTTCCCCGGTCTCGCATTTATGATAGCTGGGCTTCTTGTTGCGGCTGCTGGAGGATTTGCGGAGCGCGCACGAGGATGACGAGGCCCGTCGCTATATGCGCCTCCGTTGCCCTCGTCATCGCAATCCTTTCCTTGCCATACGGGTATTATCAGGTGCTGCGCCTAGGCGTATGTGCCGCAGGCATCTATTGCGGCGTCAAATTGAGATCAGCGGGTGAGGAGAAATGGGCTTACGGCCTGTTCTTTGTCGCCTTAGTGTTCAATCCATTCTTGCCTGTGTTCCTGTCTCGGGCGACTTGGATGCCGATTGACCTCGTTTGCGCGGCGGTGTTTGGCTACGTTGCTTACAAGTATCCGGCCACAGCCGGTGAAGGGCGAAGCGGTATAAGCTCAAAGCCTTAGCGACCGAGGCGGGCGCGCTAAGGAGATCGAAAACGGCCAGCCATCCGGCCTAACCATCGCAAAGTCGTAGGTGGCACCGACAACATCGCCGCAACCTTCACCTGTGGGGTACCATTGAAGAGGACCGCTGTCGTTCAGATCGCACAGAGCAGTGCATATGACTTTGCGTGGAGGGGGCTCCGAAAGTTCCAAGACGCTCTCGCATCGGTTGACCGGCTGATGTTGGAACGCGAGGTCTCCTCAAAGCAGCGGCCTAACTTAAAAAAGCAAATGGAACAGCTGGCGTACTGCCTTAGGCAGGCATACGAATTCTCTCAATCATCGAAAGCGAGTGGACTATCGACCAAAGCATTGCAAGCGTACTACAGCATAACCGCGCTGGCAAACGCAGTAATTCTTTGGGCCGGAAACGGCCTTGACGCTATTGACGCTCGCCACGGGAAATTCCACAGGCACGGGTTGTCTCTCGTGCAGGCGGTTTCACTTGAAGCCTCTGGCGCATCACCAGACTTCGATAAGAACGGTACCCTGACAGGACTGTTTGGGCTTTGGCGAAGATACGCGGCCCACTCTCCACACTATCTGAAGCGGAGTCTAGATATTCCCGGGCACCTTGGGCAGTCTCGATACGACATAAGCTCGGAATTAATGCCCCTTTCCTCGATTAAGATGCCAAACCGACCAATAAGCCTTGTTGAATGCTTGCAGCATATTCCTGGACTATTCCTAAGCCTAAGTTCGTCACCTATAAAGTCGAAGCTTGTACGTGGGATAATTTCTGACAAATTGACCTACGGAGAGGATAGCATTGTTGCAAGTGCCCGAAAAACGGTCATTGTTCACCCGTGCCATAATGATTTGCTCCAGCCGGTTCTAGAAAGGTTTGCTTACCATCCACGGCATTTTGAAGGCTTATCTATTACCCCGGTCCAATCAGGAGCTGCCTTTACGCTCACCGTCACGAAGGAATTGTTCGACGTCCCAAGCAGTTCTCCTGAAATCTTCCCTGATACCGTTGATAACCTCTACTTCGTTGGCAACGGTGAGTTCCTGAATGAATTTGGGTATTTTTACGTTGGTCTATATATAATTGGTATGTTGTCTAGATATTATCCAAATATATGGATGAAGGAAATCAACAAAAGCTCGCTTATGACGATACTTTGCGATGAGTTTATAGACAGTTCTCTTGAGAGGGCTCCATTGAATACGTTATCTACTCTTGATAACTGTGTATTCGTCTACGACAGATAATGTCGCTACTGGGGAAGACATTCCCGCGGTTGCAGTGCGGCTGATGGGAGCGGGCGAATTTCGCGCCTAGTGTTGTTCGGATCTTGCTGCTCGCCTGGGCCGATCAGAACCCATTTCCCTTGGCTTTCGGTTTGATGTTCCGTGCCCGCCTCACGCTACGCGGCGTGTACGCTCGTCACCGCGCGTTGTACTTCCCGACTACCCGATGGCAGATCGGCCAGTCGACGCGGCTCTCGGTAAACGTCTTCGCCGGCCGGTATTGCTCCAGCGTCCATTCGCGGTCGTTCATGCCCACTAGGCGCTTTATGATCGCTTCCTCGTCGCCGCGCTCCTTGGGCGGGGTGTGGAAGAACACCGCGTCCGAGTCCCGCGCCGGCTGCAAGTGGGGGTTCACCAGCGCGGTATCACCGGGCCAATAGGCCGGGATCATGGATTCGCCGCGCACCAGGATGCCATAGCCGCCGCGGACATTCTGCAGCACCGCCGGCCGCTTCACCCAGTCGATCGCCTCGAAGGTGACGATCATGTGGCCTTCGCCGCCCATCGCGGCGGCATAGATCGGCAGGTCGCGCCCGCCGACCAGCTCGTCGCCGGGGATGATCGGTGTTCTTGCAGCTCTTGGCTTCGGCTCGCGTACAATCGGTAGAGGCGCTGCGCCTGAGGCGTCGAGCAGCCAGGCGACATCGGTCTTGAGCAGCGCGGCAAGCTCGGGCAGTCGCTCCATCGAAGGGCGGGTGGTGTCCGCCTCCCATTGGGTGACGGAGACACGCTTGATGCCGAAGTGATCGGCGACGTCGTTCTGCGTCAGGCCTGCAGCCTCCCGCGCCTGGCGCAGGCGTTGGCCAAGTGTCGTCGAGTCGGTGCGTATGGTCGCGATCATGCCGAAGCATAGTAATTATTGCTTACTTTTTTGCAAGCGATTGCCTGTTGACACAGTAGGTAGGTAATACCTACCATCTGCCCATGATCGAAATCGTCAGAATCGCTGCCGCCAAGGTTGGCGGATTAGGCGCGCTCGCCTCGCATCTGGGTATCCGCC
>NZ_RZSV01000087.1:0-21839 GCF_004023205.1 Mesorhizobium sp. M1A.F.Ca.IN.020.03.2.1
ATCCTGATCGTGCACCATGGCGACCAACATATAGCTGTCGGCGCCGATATCGGCTGAAAGCTGCATGAAGAAACTGGTGAGATCGCCGCGCGACGCCAGGCGCGAGCCTGAAGCGTCGGAATGAAGAAGCGCGGCGGGACTGCTCATTTTGATATTCTGACCGGAATCGATCCTTGCGCCCGGTGCTGGCATTGGCCAGCGCTCGGACCCGAAACGCGTCACGTTTACGAAGACACACCCACGGGCGCGCACAGCGCCCAACCGAGCCGAATCCTTACAGGGAACGCGAAGCCGTCCGCGTCTGGTACCGGCAGGACGCCGGAACTTGAGACTTTGGGTGGTCGCCGCGCCCCCCGTGGACCGGCTGATTCGGGTCTAATCTACCCGCAGATGAATCCGACATCAAACGCGATTTGACAAAATCGAATCCGCTGGACTCTTGTTGCGACTCAGCGGCTGCTCATCGCGTTGCTTGGGGGTGGCTTCAGAGCTGAATCGAGCCGATTTCTCGGTTGACGTCCGTTGCAGGCGGAAGCGCGTCCTTTCAATCAGATATGGCTCAGCGGTCCTCGAAGCCGGTCAGCACGCCGACGGCGTTGATGCCGATTTCCTCAACCGCGTAGCCGCCTTCCATGACGAACAGCGTCGGCAGGCCGAGCTTGGCGATGCGCCGGCCGATCTTGGGATAGTCTTCGCTCTTCAGCTTGAACTGGCTGATCGGATCCTTCTCGAAGGTGTCGACGCCGAGCGAGACCACGACCACGTCCGGCGCATAGGCGGCAAGCTTGGCACAGGCGTCTTCCAGCGCTGCGTTCCAGCCGTCCCAGTTGGTGCCGAAGGGCATCGGGTAGTTGACGTTGAAGCCTTCGCCTTCATCCTCGCCGCGCTCGTCGGCATGGCCGAGGAAGAAGGGGTACTCGACCATCGGATCGCCATGCAGGTTGAGCACCTGGACGTCGCCGCGGCGATAGAAAATCTCCTGCGTGCCATTGCCGTGGTGGTAATCGACATCGAGGATCGAGACACGGCTTGCGCCCTGGTCGCGGAACCATTGCGCGACGACGGCGGCGTTGTTGATGAAGCAGTAGCCGCCCATGAAGGCAGCGCCGGCGTGGTGGCCGGGCGGGCGGCAGAGCGCGAAGGCGGTCCGCTCGCCGCCCTTGACCAGGGTGGCCGCCGTCAGCGCGACGTCATAGGATGACTTGATCGCCTTCCATGTGCCTTCGACGAAAGTGGCGCCGGCATCGAAGGAATAGTAGCCGAGCAGGGCGTCGATGCGCTTCGGCGGGACATCGCCGCGCAGGCCGCGCGTCGGCCAGGTGAAGCCCATCGCCGAGCCCTTGAAGCCGGCGGCGACCCATTCCGGCCAAACCGTCGGCAGGAAATCGATGTAGTGCGCTTCATGCACGCGCTTGGCGGCGGCAAGGTCGTGCTCGACCGGCCCGATGATCGGCCCCAGCTTCTCGCTTTCCACCCTTGCCTTGATGAATTCGGCCCGCGAGGGCTTCTCGAAACCCGGCACAATCGCCGAGGTGACCAATTCCATCTGGCCGGCGTGACCGGCGTGAAGCGGTGAAAAAACTGTCTTCATTTTGGGAGTTGGCTCGCTGTTCGAGTTCTGGTTTCGGGGCCTCAAACAGCTTTGTGGCAGAGAGTTCCGGCGCCGCCAAGGGGCATTTCAGTTTGTCGTTCGGGCCAGCATGGGACGGCTTGCCAGACGCCAATACTCTGCTAGCCTAGGCACAAATGGGAGAAAATGATGCCGCAAACGGCCGATCTTATCGTCGAGAACGCCAGCATATTGACGATGGATCCGGATACCCCCGCCGCCCAGGCCATTGCCATCAAAGGTGATAAGATAATTGCGATCGCAGATCGCGATAGCGTCCGCGACTGCAAAGGCCCTGCCACTCGTGTCGTCGATGCTCAGGGCGGCTCCGTCCTGCCGGGCTTCATCGAAGCGCACATGCATTTGTTCGGCGGCGCGGCCGAGCTCGACAATCTGCATCTGGCAGGCGTGCAGGGCTTCGACGCGCTTCGCGACGCGATCCGGGGCTTTGCGGCGAAGCGTCCGAAAGCCGGGCTGCTGCTCGGCGCCGGTGTAGACTATGCGATCCTGCCCGAGCCGGTGACCCGCCATCACCTCGACCGTATCATTCCCGACCGGCCCTTCGCCATGTCGGCCTCCGACCATCACACGATGTGGGCAAACACCAAGGCGCTGGAAGAGGCCGGCCTGCTGCATGGCAAGCAGGTGGGACCAGGCAACGAAATCGTCATGGGCGCGGACGGACTTGCCGCCGGCGAGTTGCGCGAAGGCGAGGCGTTCGGTCCCGTGCTCGACCATTTCGGCGCGAACCGGACACGGCTCGGCCTCGAAGGTGCGGAGCCGGATCCCTATCCGTCGGCAGCGGAGCTTGCCGCCGACGGCGATCTCATGCACCGCGGGCTCGAGTGGTGCGCAAAGCACGGCATCACTTCGATCCAGAACATGGACGGCAACCTCTACCAGCTCGAGCTGCTCGCCGGGCTGCAAGAGGAAGGACGGCTCATCTGCCGCACCAAGATCCCGTTCCACTTCAAGAATTTCATGAAGCTGGACATGCTGGAAAAAGCCTCGCGCATGGCGGCGGCGTACAATTCCGAGTGGCTGTCGTCCGGCATGGTCAAGGTCTTCTACGACGGGGTGCTGGATTCCTGGACCGCGGTGATGGTCGACGATTATGCCGACCGTCCGGGCTGGCGCGGCGAGCCGCTTTTTTCCCCCGAGCATTTCGCCGAGGTTGCGGTCGAAGCCGACAGGCGCGGCCTGCAGATCGCCGTTCATTCGATCGGAGACGGAGCGGTGCGCGCCGTGCTCGACGGTTACCAGGCGGCAGCGAAGAAAAACGGCAGGCGCGACAGCCGGCACCGCATCGAGCACATCGAAGTGATCACCCCGTCCGATGTGCCGCGTTTCGCCGAGCTCGGCGTGCTCGCCTCGATGCAGCCGCCGCATCCGCCGGGCGCGATGAATTTCCCGCTGGAGCCGACGATCTCGCGCATTGGCCATGATAAGTGGCCGCTGAGCTATGCCTGGCGCACCTTGAAGAATGCCGGCGCGCGGGTCGTCTTCGCATCCGACTGGCCGGTCTCGCCGGTTGACCCGATCCTGGGCATCCAGGCGGCGGTCTTGCGCAAACCTTGGGCAGAAGGCCTGCCGGACCAGAGCTTCTCGCTGCATGAAGCGATTGCCGGCTACACGGTCGAAGGCGCCTATGCCGAGTTCATGGAACACCGCAAGGGGCGCCTGAAGCCCGGATACCTCGCCGATATCGTGGTTTTGTCGGCCGATATCGAGAAGACGGCGCCGGAGGCGCTGCACACCGTGCGGCCGGTCACCACCATCTGTGGCGGCAAGATCACTTTCCAAGCTTAGGATTGACTAGGCCTGAGGCTGGCATGGGTATTGCGTTAAAAAAACGAGTAGCAGCTCCGCAGTTGCCAAGCCGGTCGGCTTATGGTGACAATCAAACAGGAACGCACCTGCCGCCAAGAGCAGGCTCTCTCAATGGGGTAATCGTGCCGGAACAACCGGGTAAGAACGCGATCGAAGTTCGCGGCGTACGAAAAGTATTTGGAACCGGTGAAAACCAGGTAGCCGCTCTCGACACGGTGTCCGTCTCGATCCGCGAGAACGAGTTTTTCACGCTGCTCGGCCCGTCCGGATGCGGAAAGACGACGCTTTTGAGACTGATTGCCGGCTTCGATTTCCCAAGCGCCGGCGACATCATGCTGCACGGCCAGGACATCGCGCCGCTGCCGCCGTTCAAGCGACCCGTCAACACCGTCTTCCAGAGCTACGCGCTCTTCCCGCACATGACGGTGGCGCAGAACATCGGCTTCGGTCTGGAGATGCTCGGCAAGCCCAAGGGCGAAATCGAGGCACGGGTCGCTCAGATGCTGAAACTGGTCAAGATGGAGGCGCTCAAGGCGCGCCGCACCAGCCAGATCTCGGGCGGCCAGCAGCAGCGCGTGGCGCTCGCCCGGGCGCTCGCGCCACAGCCGAAGGTGCTCTTGCTCGACGAGCCGCTCTCGGCGCTCGACTACAAGCTGCGCAAGGAGATGCAGATCGAACTGAAGCGGCTGCAGCACGAGACCGGCATCACCTTCATCTTCGTCACCCACGACCAGGAAGAAGCGCTGACCATGTCAGACCGGATCGCGGTGATGTCGGCCGGCAAGATCCTCCAGGTCGGCACGCCGCGCGACATCTATGATCGCCCCGCCGAGCGCTTCGTGGCCGACTTCATCGGCGAGAGCAATTTCCTCAAGGGCGAAGTGAAAAGCGTGGCCGATGGGCGCGCCACCGTCAGGCTCTCGTCCGGCGCGGAAATCCCGGCATCGCTGCCGGAAGGTTTCACGCCGTCGGTTGGCGTTACGCTGGTGGTGCGGCCGGAGCACGCTCAGATCGGTCCGGCGGACGCCAACGCTTCGCTCAGGGGCACGGTCGAGAACGTCGTCTATCTCGGCACTGACACGCATTTCCATCTCAAGCTCGACGACGGCAGTGCCTTTATCGTGCGGCGGCAGAACAGCCGCGGAGGCGGCGAAGCGCTGGCGCCGGGCAGCCGCGCGGGCGTCGCGATTGGCGCGAATGCCGCTCAAGCGCTGAAGGATTAGGGACTTCCATTCATGGCCAACGCCGAGGAAATTGCTCGCGCCGCCGACGCTAGGGACATACGCGACCGCTGGCTGCTCTCGGCGCCGGCGCTCGTCATCATCCTCCTGGCCGCCATCGGGCCGCTTTTCGTCATGTTGGCCTATTCCTTCATGCTGAAGGGCGACTATGGCGACGTGCAGGTCGGCACGTTCTCGCTGGACGGATGGACATCGGTCCTGTTCCAGCGTGACATCTTCGACGACACGCTGGGTCTGGCAGACGCGCATCTGACCATCTTCTGGCGTTCGATAAGCCTTTCGTTCTACACCACCGTGCTGACGTTGCTCTTCGGCTTTCCTACGGCTTATTTCATCGCCACGCGACCGCCGAAAACGCGCGAGGTTTGGGTTTTCCTCGTCACCATTCCGTTCTGGACGAACCTCCTGATCCGCACCTTCGCCATGCAGCAGGTGATCCGCAACGAAGGGCTGGTCAACACGGCCTTGATGGCGCTCGGCATCATCAAGCAACCGCTGCAGATCATGAATACCGACGCCGCCATCCTGCTCGGCATGATCTATATCTACCTCCCTCTGATGGTGCTGCCGATCTACGCCTCGATGGAGAAGCTCGACTTCAGGCTGGTCGAGGCCGGATATGACCTCTACGCGGGTCGCTGGCAGGTCCTGCGCCGCATCATCTTCCCGCTGATCAAGCCCGGCGTCATCGCCGGCTCGATACTGGTCTTCATTCCCTCGCTCGGGGCCTATGTCATTCCGCGGGTGCTGGGCGGCGGCAAGAACATGATGCTCGGCAACCTGATCGAACTGCAGTTCGGCGCGGGTCGTAACTGGCCTCTGGGCGCGGCCATTTCGATTACGCTCATGGTGCTGGTGATGATCGCGCTCCTGTTCTACGTGCGCAACGCATCCCGTTCGGAGGGTGTCCATGGCTAAGCGTCCGTTCGACATCCAGGCGCAGCCCGGCTTCGGCTTCATGGCGCTTCTGACCTTCTTCGCGCTCTATCTGCCGATCGCGGCGCTCGTCGCCTATTCGTTCAACGCGGCGGATTCGCTTTCGCGCTGGGATGGCGTCTCACTACGCTGGTTTATTTCGGCCTGGCACAATTCGGCCGTGCAGGATGCCTCCGTCCGCTCGCTCGTGCTGGCGGTCTCGGCCGCCGCGCTGTCGACGATCGCCGCCACCATGGCTGCGCTGGCCACGACCCGCACGCGGCCCTATCCCGGCCTCACCTTCAAGTACGCCTTCATCAACCAGCCGCTGATGGTGCCGGAGATAGTCACCGGCGTCGCGCTCCTGATCGTGTTCTCGCGCATCAAGGTCTGGACCGGTTACTCAGGGCTCGGCTACCTGATCGCCGCGCACACCGCCTTCTGCATCCCGTTCGCCTACCTGCCGATCCGGGCGCGGCTGGAGAGCATGGACCTGACGCTAGAGCGCGCAGCCGCTGACCTATACGCCACGCCTTGGAAAGCCTTCCGCTTTGTGACGCTGCCGCTCTTGAGGCCGGCCATCATCGCGGGCTTCATGCTCGCCTTCGTCATTTCGCTGGACGACGTGGTCATCACCGAATTCGTAAAGTCCGGCGGGCAGGATACGCTGCCCACCTACATGCTCGGCCAGTTGCGGCGCGAAACGAGCCCGGAAATCAATGCGATCGCCACGCTATTCCTGGCGCTGTCGGTGGTGCTCGTAACTGCGTTCTACTTCGTCAATCGGCGCAAGCCATGACTAACGATTGCCAAACGGGAGAATAGCAATGAAAAGGAAGATAGCGGCCGCTACGGCGGTATTCGCATTGTTCGCTTTTGCGGGCAGTGCGTATGCGGAAGGCGAACTCAACATCTTCAATTGGGGCGACTACACCAGCCCCGAGATGATCAAGAAGTTCGAGGATGCCTACAAGGTCAAGGTGACGATCACCGACTACGACTCCAACGACACCGCGCTAGCAAAGGTACGCGCCGGTGGTCACGGCTTCGACATTGTGGTGCCGTCGGCCAACTACGTGCCGATCTGGGTGAAGGAAGGGCTTCTGCTCGAGGCCCGGCCCGACCAGATGGAGAACTTCAAGAATGTCGACGAGCGCTGGGTGAACGTTCCCTGGGACCCGGGCCGTCACTATACGGTTCCGTGGCAGTGGGGCCTGACCGGTATTGGCGTCAACACAAAGGTCTATAGCGGCGACATCAACACCTCGGCCATCTTCCTCGACCCGCCGAAGGAACTGGTCGGCAAGATCAACGTCGCGCCGGAAATGAACGACGTTCTGTTCGCCACCATCAAGTATCTGGGCGGCGACTGGTGCACGGACGACAAGGAACTGCTCAAGAAAGTGCGCGACAAGCTAGTGGAGGCCAAGCCGAAATGGCTGGCCATGGATTACAGCGTGACCGAGAAGCTACCGGCCGGCGACTACTCGGCCGTGTACTACTGGAACGGCGCCATCATGCGCTCGCGCATCAAGAACCCCGACATCAAGTTCGGCTACCCGAAGGAGGGCTTCCCCTTTTTCATGGATAGTGTTGCCATCCTGAAGGATGCAAAGAATGTCGAGAACGCCAAGTTGTTCATGAACTTCATCATGGATCCCGAGAACGCCGCCATGATCTCCGCCTTCGCCAAATATGCCAATGGTATCAAGGGTTCGAAGGCGTTCATGCCAGCCGACATGAAGGATGCGCCCGAACTGGTGGTACCGCCGGAACTGGAGAAAGCGGGCGAGTTCCTCACCCCCTGCTCGCCCGAGGTGCAGCAACTCTACACGCGCATCTGGACGGACGTTCAGAAATAGCGGCACTCCGCCTTCTTCCCGCGCGAACGGGAAGAAGGCGGAGCCACTCGAAAGGCCCATTCGGGGGCTTATCGCCCGCCGTGCTGACCGCTCCTCATCCAAGTGAGTGGAAGACGGCAGGCGGCGATAGGGAAATTCTCATGACATCTTACCGCAACTCCGATCCGCGGCCGCCGATCATGCAGGGCTCGCCACCGGCCATGGCTCTGCCGAAGCTCGACTGGGATCGGCCACCGTGGAACCGCTGGGCCTTCCAGCACGTGCGTGAGTTTTTGCCGACCGTCGAGGTCTGGCGCGGCCAAGGTCATCGCCGTCGGCTCGATCGCGCCGAGGTCGATCTCGATGACCTGGCGGTGGCGGATAGCGAGGGCCGTCCGACAACGCTCGCGGGCCTGCTCGATGAGACCTACACGGACGGTTTGCTGGTGTTGAAGGACGGCAGGGTCGCCTATGAGCGCTACTTCAACGGCATGGACGAACGCACGCTGCATCTGTCGCAGTCGATGGCAAAGTCGGTCACCGGATCGGTGTTCGGCATCCTGGTCGGGCGCGGCCTGATCGACCCGGCCAGGCTGGTGACCGATTATCTTCCGGAGCTCGGCGAGACCGCCTGGACCGGGGCCACCGTGCAGCAAGTGCTCGACATGACGACCGGCGTGCGCTTCTCGGAAGAGTACACGGATCGCTATTCCGAGATCGGTCAGGTCGATGTCGCCACCGGCTGGAAGCCGATCCCGCCGGGCAGCGATCCTGATTTCCGGTGGCCCGCGCATCTGTTCGAGCTGATCCTGCGCCTGAAGGACAAGGTGCGCGAACATGGCGAGGCCTTCGAATACCGCTCGATCGAGACCGATGTGCTTGCCTTCATCATGGAGCGGGTGAGCGGCAAGCGCCTGGCGCAGCTGGTCTCGGAAGAACTCTGGCAAAAGCTCGGCGCCGACGAGAGCGCCTGTTTCACAGTCGACAGCGCCGGCTATGCGCTGGCCGATGGCGGCTTCAACGCGACGCTGCGCGATTATGGCCGCTTCGGCCAGTTGATCCTCGACAATGGCGGCGGAGTCATCCCTGCCGAGTGGATCGAGGCGACGCGCAGCGGCAAGCACGGACCGGACTTCAGCCCGAGCCTTCCGGACGGCAGCTACCGCAACCAGTTCTGGATCGAGGATCCACGCTCTCGCGCACTGATGTGCAAGGGCGTGTTCGGCCAGATGATCCATATCAGCTGGGAGCACAGGATGGTCGTCGTGAAGCTTTCGACCTATCCGGATTTCCTCAACGCCGCCTATTCGGTGGCGACGCTTAAGGCCGTGCACGCCATAGCCGCCGCGCTAGGCTGAAAGTCAGAGATAGACGTCCGGGAGACAATCGTGACCGGCAACACCGCGTTCGAGACCAAATACGGCTTTGCCCGCAAGGATGTGCGGCTCGATAATTGGCGGCTGAGGCCGTTCAGCCAATGGTCGTTCCAGAATGTCGGCGAACTGGTGCCGAGCGTCCACGTTGCCGCCGCGCCCGGCGGCGAGGAAGAGGTGAAATCGCTCGGCGCGCTGCTCGAGGAGAAAGTCACCTTGGCCGGCGGCGCCGAAACAGTCGAAGCATTCCTGAAGCGCTCCGACACTGACGGGCTGACGATCCTGAAGGGCGGCAGGCTGGTCGGCGATTGGTCGGCCCCGCATATGGCGTTCGGTCAGCGCCACATCATCTTTTCGATCAGCAAGTCGGTGACGGCGATCCTCGCCGGCATCCTGCAAGGCGAGGGAGTGTTCGACCCGGAAGCGCCGGTGACAGAATACATCCCCGAAGTCAAGGGCTCGGCCTATGGCGATGCGAGCGTGCGCAATGTGCTCGACATGACGGTCAGCCTCGACTTCGAGGAGGCCTATCTCGATCCGGAAAGCGCCTTCGCCCGCTATCGCCGCGCGACACTGTGGAATCCGGGCGGCGGGTCGGAAAGCCTCGCTGCGTTTCTGTTGACGTTACCGCGCCTCGCCGAGCCGCATGGGCAGACCTACCGTTATCGCTCACCCAATTCGGATATGCTGGGCATCCTGGTGGAGCGGGCATCCGGCAAACGCGTCAGCGACTTGCTCAGCGAGAAACTGTGGCTGCCGCTGGGCGCCGCGAGCGAGATGTCGGTGACCGTCGACATGGAAGGCACGGCGCGTACCGCCGGCGGCATGTCGATGACGCCGCGCGACCTTGCCCGCATCGGCGAGATGATGCGACAGGGCGGCACGGCCAATGGCCGCCGCATCGTGCCGGAGGCTTGGGTGCATGACACGGTTGCCAGCGGCGGCAGCCATGAAGCGTGGCGGCGCGGTACGATGGTGTTCCTCTTCCCTAAGGGCCGCTACCGCAACAAATGGTACCAGATGGGCACGCCAAGCGGCGCCTTCTGCGGCATCGGCATTCACGGCCAGTGGATCTACGTCAACCCGAGCGACGAGGTGGTCATCGCCAAGATGTCGTCGCAACCGGAACCGGTCGACGATCAGCTTGATCTCGATGTAGTCGCCTTCTTCGAGGCCCTGAGCCGGATGGTTTGAGCCGTTCGGCTGGTCTTTCCTCGCAGCTCTTTCCTGTGGAGCTTTCCTGTCGGGTGGAGACAGCGCGGTTGGCGCAGCCGTCGTCCCGGCCTATTGTCGCCGCTCTTTTCGGCAGGAACCAGCATGGCATCGGACATCAAGCGCATCGCAGCAATCATCGCGGCCGAGATCGGCTCGCGGCCGGAGCAGGCGGCAGCCGCAATCGGGCTGCTGGACGAGGGCGCAACGGTGCCTTTCGTGGCGCGCTACCGCAAGGAGGTCACCGGCGGCCTCGACGACACGCAGTTGCGCGACCTTTCCGAGCGGCTTGCCTATCTGCGCGAGCTCGATGCGCGCCGCGACACCATCCTCGGTTCGATCCGTGAGCAGGGCAAGCTGACCGAGGACCTCGAGGCAAAAATCGCGGCGGCGACCACCAAGGCCGAGCTCGAAGACATCTACTTGCCATACAAGCCGAAGCGCCGCACCAAGGCCGAGATCGCCAGGGAACGTGGACTGGGGCCGCTGGCCGAGGCGATCCTCGCCGACCGTTCGGCGGTGCCTGCCGAACTCGCGCTAGCCTATCGCACAGACGAGGTTCCCGACGCCAAGGCGGCGCTCGAAGGCGCACGCGACATCCTGTCGGAGCAGTTCGCCGAGAATGCCGATCTGGTCGGGAAGCTGCGCGCCTATATGAAGGAGCGCGCCTTCCTGCGCGCCAGGGTCGTCGACGGCAAGCAGGAGGCGGGCGCGAAATTCTCCGACTATTTCGATCATGTCGAGCGCTGGGCGAACGTGCCCAGCCATCGCGCCTTGGCCATGCTGCGTGGCCGCAACGAAGAGGTGCTGTCGCTCGACATCGAAGTCGATGCCGACGATCAATCGCCGGTGAAACCGGTCGAGCGGATGATCGCCAACGCCTATGCGATTGGTAGCACCCTGCCGGGCGACCGCTGGCTGATGGAAGTGGCCGGCTGGACCTGGCGGATAAAACTATCGCTCCATCTGACGCTTGATTTGATGCGCGACCTGCGCGAGCGGGCCGAGGACGAGGCCATCCATGTCTTTGCCCGCAACCTCAAGGACCTGCTGCTCGCCGCGCCCGCCGGCTCCCGGCCCACGATGGGTCTCGATCCCGGCATCCGCACCGGCGTCAAGGTGGCTGTGGTCGACGGTACCGGCAAGCTGGTGGCGACGACCACCGTCTATCCGTTTCCGCCAAAGAACGATGTGCGCGGCACGCAGGCGGAACTTGCCAGGCTCATTCGCTTCCACAAGGTGGAGCTGATCTCGATCGGCAACGGCACCGGCAGCCGCGAGACCGAGAAGCTGGTGGCCGACATGCTCGCCAGCCTGCCGTCCGACGGCGGGCCGAAGCCGATCAAGGTGATCGTCAGCGAAGCCGGCGCGTCGGTCTATTCAGCCTCGGCGACGGCGGCCGCCGAGTTTCCCGACCTCGACGTGTCGCTGCGCGGCGCGGTGTCGATCGCGAGACGCCTGCAGGACCCGCTCGCCGAGCTGGTCAAGATCGAGCCGAAGTCGATCGGCGTCGGCCAGTATCAGCACGATGTCGACCAGTACCGGCTCGGCCGCTCGCTGGAGGCGGTGGTGGAGGATGCGGTCAATGCTGTCGGCGTCGACCTCAACACGGCATCGGCGCCGCTCTTGGCGCGCGTTTCGGGACTGGGGCCATCGCTTGCCGAAGCGATCGTCGCGCATCGCGACGTCGGCGGCCCGTTCGCTACGCGCCGCGATCTGCTGAACGTGGCGCGGCTTGGACCGCGCGCGTTCGAGCAGTGCGCAGGCTTCCTGCGCATCCCGAACGGCTCCGAGCCGCTCGACGCTTCATCCGTGCATCCGGAAGCCTATGGCGTGGCAAAGAAGATCGTCGCCGCCTGCGGCCGCGACGTGCGCGCGCTGATGGGCGACAGTGCCGCGCTCAAGGCACTTGACCCTCGTGTTTTCGTCGACGAGCGCTTCGGCCTGCCGACGGTACGTGACATCATCGCGGAACTGGAAAAGCCCGGACGCGACCCGCGGCCGGGCTTCAAGACGGCGACCTTTGCCGAAGGCGTCGACGACATCAAGGACCTGAAGCCCGGCATGCTGCTCGAAGGCACGGTCACCAATGTCGCCGCCTTCGGCGCCTTCGTGGACATCGGCGTGCACCAGGACGGGATGGTGCATGTCTCGCAGCTGGCCGACCGCTTCATCAAGGACGCGCATGAGGTGGTAAAGGCCGGCGATGTCGTGAAAGTTCGAGTGGTCGATGTCGACATCAAGCGCAATCGCATCGGCCTCTCGATGCGTAAGGATGGCGGCCAGGGTGGGGCGCCTCGGGTCGGCCAGCGCGACAGCGGCGGCGGCAAGCCCGTACCGCGCTCGCCGGCGCCGCAGCGCCAGCCTGAAAAGCCGTCACAGGGTGCGTTCGGCGCGGCGCTCGCCGAGGCGATGAAGCGGAAATAGCTACCACGCCAGAACAGCCGGCTCCTTCTCAACCTGGCCCCGCAGCCAGTCGCGAAAGCTGGCAACCGGCGGATGGCCGCGCTTGGCGTGCGGCACGACGAGATAATAGGCACTGCGGCTCTGCATCGGCTTGCCCGGCGCCGGCGCCAACTGGCCACGCTGCAATTCTCCGGCGATCAGGATCTGCGGCAGCAGCGCCACGCCGAGCCCCGCCATGCAGGCCTGCGCGACCGTACCGAACTGCTCGAACTGCATGCCGGGGCCGGTCGGCGCGTCGAGCTCCTGATGCTCGAACCATTCGCTCCAGGCGTCGGGACGCGTTGCCATGTGCAGCAACGGCAGGCGGCCGATATCGGCCGGCGTCGCGACCTTCCGCTGCGCCAGGAATTCGGGCGCGGCGACCGGCATCACGGTCTCGCGCATCAAAAGCGTGCAATCAGCGTCCGGCCAATCAGGCATGCCGTGGTGGATTGCGGCGTCGAGCCGCTCGCGCGCGAAGTCGAAGCGGCCAATGCGCGTGGCGAAATTGATCGTGATGTCCGGATGACGGGCGACGAAATCCGGAATGAGCGGCATCAGCCAGCGCGTGCCGAAGGTCGGCAGGATGGCAAGGTTGAGAACACCGCTATGCCGATTGCTCATCAATCCAAGCGCCGCATCGCGCAACTGCGCGAGTGCTGAGCGCACCGCGCCGGCGTAGATTTCGCCCGCCGTGGACAGCCTGACATTGCGGCTGTCGCGTTCGAAAAGCCGGCGCCCGAACTGCTCTTCCAGCAGATTGATCTGCCGGCTGACGGCACCTTGCGTGAGATCGAGCTCGCGGGCCGCGGCGGTGAAGGAGCCGAGACGCGCCACCGCCTCGAAGGCGGCAAGCGCGCTGATGTTTGGCAAGAGGCGGCGCTGGACGTTCATGATCTATTACTATCGCTCATTGATGCTTGATGCAATTTCGTTTGATTTTTTCCAGATGGAGGCGGATAAGCCGGACCATCCAAGATTTTACCGGGAGACCCACCTCATGGCCGCCGAGAAGAACGCCTTCGTCTGGAACGATCCCTTCCTGATCGAGGACCAGCTTTCCGAAGACGAGCGGATGGTGCGCGACGGCGCAGCGGCGTTCGCCGCCGACAAGCTGGCGCCCCGCATCGAGGAAGCCTATGCCGATGAGAAAACCGATCCCTCGATCTTCCGCGAGATGGGCGAGGCGGGCCTGCTCGGCATCACCATTCCAGAGGAATATGGCGGGCTCGGCGCCAATTACGTCACCTACGGGCTGGTGGCGCGCGAAGTCGAACGCATCGATTCCGGCTACCGCTCAATGATGAGCGTGCAGTCGTCGCTGGTCATGTATCCGATCCATGCCTACGGCTCGGAAGAGCAGCGCAAGAAGTACCTGCCGAAGCTCGCCTCCGGCGAATGGATCGGCTGCTTCGGCCTCACCGAGCCGGATGCCGGCTCCGATCCGGGCGGCATGAAGACACGGGCCGAGAAGACGGCGAACGGCTACAGGCTTTCCGGCTCCAAGATGTGGATTTCCAACGCGCCGATCGCCGACGTCTTCGTCGTCTGGGCAAAGTCGGCCGCGCATGACAACCAGATCCGCGGCTTCGTGCTGGAAAAGGGCCTGAAGGGGCTGTCGGCGCCGAAGATCGGCGGCAAGCTTTCGCTGCGAGCCTCAATCACCGGCGAGGTTGTGATGGAAGGCGTCGAGGTCGGCGAGGAGGCGCTGCTGCCCAATGTCTCGGGCCTGAAGGGACCCTTCGGCTGTCTCAACCGCGCGCGCTACGGCATCTCGTGGGGCGCCATGGGCGCGGCCGAGGATTGCTGGCACCGCGCGCGGCAGTACGGCCTCGACCGCAAGCAGTTCGGCAAGCCGCTCGCCGGCACGCAGCTCTTCCAGAAGAAGCTCGCCGACATGCAGACCGAGATCGCGCTCGGCCTGCAGGGTTCGCTGCGCGTCGGCCGGCTGATGGACGAGGGCAAGATGGCGCCGGAGATGATTTCGATCGTCAAGCGCAACAATTGCGGCAAGGCGCTCGACATCGCCCGCCAGGCTCGCGACATGCATGGCGGCAACGGCATCCAGATCGGCTATCACGTGATGCGTCATGCCCAGAACCTGGAGACGGTCAACACCTATGAGGGCACGCATGACGTGCATGCGCTGATACTGGGTAGGGCGCAGACGGGGCTTCAGGCGTTTTTCTAAGCTGGCAACGCTGCTTAAATTAGGTGCAGCGCAACATCTCTGCTTGGAGAATGCCCAGCACTTATGTCAGGGTTCGGCGATTGAAACGCCGTTCCCCGGGGCACCATGGCAATTCTGGCAGCCGTCCACCACCTGACCCATTACAAATACGACCGGCCGGTCGTTCTCGGCCCTCAGGTGATCAGGCTGCACCCGGCGCCGCATTCGCGCACCAAGGTGCTCAGCCATTCGCTGAAGGTCGAGCCGAAGAACCATTTCGTCAACCTGCAGCAGGACCCGTACGGCAACTTCCTCGCCCGCTTCGTCTTCCCGGAGCCGGTGACGGAACTGAAGATCCAAGTCGATCTAGTCGCCGATATGACGGTCTATAATCCGTTCGATTTCTTCGTCGAGGAATCAGCCGAGAATTTCCCGTTCGAGTACCCGGAAGAGATCAGGCAAGACCTCGCTATATACCGCACGCCCGAGCCGGCCGGCCCGTTGCTGTCGGCCTTCCTGAAAACCATCGACCGCAGTCCGACAAACACGGTCAACTTCCTGGTCGGCCTCAACGCGCGGCTGCAGCGCGAAATCGCTTATATCGTGCGCATGGAGACCGGCGTCTATTCGCCGGAGGAGACGCTGGCCGCCGGCAAAGGCTCGTGCCGAGATTCGAGCTGGCTGCTGGTGCAGATCCTGCGCAACCTCGGCATCGCAGCGCGTTTTGTCTCCGGTTACCTGATCCAGTTGAAGCCGGACCTCGTCTCGTTGGACGGACCGCCTGGAACCTCGGTCGATTTCACCGACCTGCACGCCTGGTGCGAAGTCTATATTCCGGGCGCCGGCTGGATCGGCTTCGACCCGACTTCCGGTTTGCTCACCGGCGAAAGCCATGTGCCGCTGGCGGCGACGCCGCATTTCCGCAATGCCGCGCCGATCTCCGGCATGGCGAGCTTCGCCAATGTCGATTTCGACTTCGACATGCGCGTCGATCGCATCGCCGAGCATCCGCGCATCACCAAGCCGTTCTCGGATGAAAGCTGGGAGGCGCTCGACGCCTTGGGCAACAAGGTCGACGCGGTTTTGCGGGAACAGGATGTGCGGCTTACCATGGGCGGCGAGCCGACCTTCGTGTCGATCGATGATTTCGAGTCCGCAGAATGGAATACGGCGGCCGTCGGTCCGACCAAGCGCGACAAGGCGGATCAGCTTATCCGCCGGTTGCGCGAACGCTTCGCGCCGGGCGGTTTCCTCCACTACGGGCAAGGCAAGTGGTATCCGGGCGAAAGCCTGCCGCGCTGGACCTTCTCGCTCTATTGGCGCACCGATGGCGAGCCCGTGTGGCAGGACGCTTCGCTGATCGCGCGCGAAACGAGCACCGTCTCTGTCGGGCCTGAGCAGGCCGCAAGCTTGCTCACGGCGATCGCCGCGGAGCTCGGCATCGACAAGGCGATGGTCGGCGAGGCCTATGAGGATCCGGCCGATTGGCTGCTCAAGGAGAGCAAGCTGCCGGATAATGTCGACCCGTCCAACTCGAAGCTGGAGGATCCGGAAGAGCGCAGCCGCATGGCACGTGTGTTCGAGCGCGGCCTGACCAAGCCGTCAGGCTATGTGCTGCCGGTGCAGCGCTGGAACAGCCAGGCCGCCGGGCAGCGCTGGCGTTCGGAAAAGTGGAAGACGCGGCGCGGCCGGCTGTTCCTGGTGCCGGGCGATTCCCCGGTCGGTTATCGGCTGCCGCTCGGCGCGCTGCCTTACGTGCCGCCGGCGCAATACCCCTATATCGTGCCGGTCGATCCGTCGCTGCCGCGCGCTACGCTGCCGGCGCGCGACGCTCTCTTGCCGGAACCTGCCCCAGCAGAACTTGAGGGCCCCGAAGAAATGGCGCGCCGCCAGCTGGCAGCGTCCTTCACCGCGACAACGGGCCAGCAGGAGCGCGTCGAGCAGGAGATCACCGAGATCGGCGGTGCGGTGCGCACGGCGCTCACCGTCGAGCCTCGTGACGGGCGGCTCTGCGTGTTCATGCCGCCGGTCGAGGCGCTTGAGGACTATCTTGAGCTGGTGGCGGCGGCCGAGAACGCGGCCAAGGCGATCGGCCTGCCGGTGCATATCGAGGGTTATGGGCCGCCGCACGACCCGCGCCTCAACGTCATCCGCGTGGCGCCCGATCCCGGCGTCATCGAGGTAAACATCCACCCGGCCGCCGACTGGCGGGAATGCGTCGCGACGACCACGGCGATCTATGAGGAAGCCAGGCGCTCGCGGCTCGGCACCGACAAGTTCATGATCGACGGCCGTCACACCGGCACGGGCGGCGGCAATCATGTCGTTGTCGGCGGCGCGACGCCCAACGATAGTCCGTTCCTGCGCCGGCCGGACCTGTTGAAGAGCCTGGTGCTGCAATGGCAGCGGCACCCATCGCTCTCCTATCTGTTTTCCAGCCTGTTCATCGGCCCCACCAGCCAGGCGCCGCGCATCGACGAGGCACGGCATGATTCCCTCTATGAACTCGAGATCGCGCTGGCCCAGGTGCCGCATCCCGACAAGGGCGAGGCGCCGTTGCCGTGGCTGGTCGACCGGCTGTTCCGCAATCTCTTGACCGACGTGACCGGCAACACGCACCGTTCGGAAATCTGCATCGACAAATTGTTCTCGCCGGACGGTCCGACGGGACGGCTCGGTTTGGTCGAGTTCCGCGGCTTCGAAATGCCACCCAATGCCCGGATGTCGCTCGCCCAGCAATTGCTGGTCCGCGCTATCATCGCGCGGGCTTGGAAGAACCCGCTCGACGGCCGCTTCGCGCGCTGGGGCACGTCGCTGCATGACCGTTTCATGCTGCCGCATTATGTCTGGGCGGATTTCCTCGACGTGCTGGAAGATCTGAAGCTCAACGGCTTCGACTTCCGCCCGGAATGGTTCGCAGCCCAACTCGAATTTCGCTTTCCGTTCTGCGGCCAGGTGCAGCATGGCGGCGTCAAGCTGGAGCTCAGGCAGGCGCTGGAGCCTTGGCATGTGATGGGCGAGCAAGGCGCGATCGGCGGCACGGTCCGCTTCGTCGATTCGTCCATCGAGCGGCTGCAGGTGAGGACGCAAGGCCTCAATCCGGAGCGTCACGCGGTCGTCTGCAACGGCCGCATCGTACCGATGAAGGCGACCGACAGCAGAGAGGTCGCGGTGGCAGGCGTGCGCTTCAAGGCCTGGCAGCCGGCCTCCGGCCTGCATCCGGCCCTTCCGGTCAACACGCCGTTGGTGTTCGACATCTACGACCGCTGGTCGGGCCGCTCGTTGGGAGGCTGCGTCTATCATATCGCGCATCCGGGCGGCCGCAACTACGAGACCTTCCCGGTCAACGGCAACGAGGCGGAGGCGCGGCGGCTGGCCCGCTTCGAGCCGCGCGGCCATACGCCGGGTGCCTATGTGCTGCGTGAAGAACAAGGTTCTGAAGAGTTTCCCATGACCCTTGACCTCAGGCGACCGGCGAGATTCTGATCGAGCATGGCCAAGGGGAATCAGAAACGGGCGGGCGGCAGGCCGCGGGCGCAGAGCCTGTTGGAGCATTACCGGCCGATTGAAGGCGTCGTCGACGAGATGGTCGACGCGTCGGGCAATCCGCGCCCGGCCTGGCAGTCCTTCATCGGAGCGCTGGACGATCTGGGGGCTGAGGCGCTCGGACAGCGCTTTGCCCGCGCCGACCAATATCTGCGCGATGCCGGCGTCTACTACCGCGTCTACGACAAAGCCGGCGCCAACGAGCGCGAATGGCCGCTGGCGCATGTCCCGCTGCTGATCGACGAGAAGGAATGGGCCGAGATCAGCGCCGGCCTCGTCCAGCGCGCCGACCTGTTCGAGACGATGCTGGCCGACATTTACGGGCCGAACCGGCTGATCGAGAAGGGAATCCTGCCGGCGGGGCTGATTGCGGCGAGCCCGGAATATCTGCGCCCGGTGGTCGGCGTCCGTCCGGCCAGCGGCCATTTCCTGCACATGGTCGCCTTCGAGCTCGGCCGCGGCCCCGACGGCCGCTGGTGGGTTCTGGGCGACCGCACGCAAGCGCCGTCGGGCGCCGGCTTTGCGTTGGAGAACCGCGTTGCCACCACGCGCGCCTTGTCTGACATCTATGGCGAGCTGCATGTGCATCGCCTGGCCGGCTTCTTCCGCCGCTTCCGTGATGCGCTGAACGGCATGGCGAAGGATTCCGGCGGCCGCGTCGCCATCCTGACGCCCGGACCGCTCAACGAGACCTATTACGAGCACGCCTATATCGCGCGTTATCTCGGCATTATGCTGCTCGAAGGCGAGGACCTGACGGTGTCCGGCGGCCGGCTGATGGTGCGCACGGTTTCGGGCCTGATGCCGATCGGCGTTTTGTGGCGGCGGCTCGATGCCGCTTTCGCCGATCCGCTGGAGCTCAAACCGGACTCGCAGATCGGCACGCCGGGGCTGGTCGAGGCGATCCGGCGCGGCACCGTCTCGGCCGTCAACGGGCTCGGTTCCGGCTTGGCGGAAACGCGGGCGCTGCTTTCTTTCCTGCCGCGGATCGCGCGGGAATTGCATGGCGAGGAACTCAAGCTGCCGAACATTGCGACCTGGTGGTGCGGACAGCAGGCCGAACGCGACCATGTGCTGGCCAATATCGACCGCATGGTGGTTGGCCCGGCGCTGTCGACACGGCTTGCCTTCGAGGACGATGGCGCGACCAGGCTCGGTTCGGCGCTTTCGGCCGGCGAGCGGGCGGAGCTTATCGCGCGGATCGAAGCCGACGGGGTTGGCTTCGTCGGCCAGGAGGCGGTCACGCTCTCGACTACGCCGGTCTTTGCCGGCGGCCGCTTGGAGCCGCGGCCCGCCAGCCTGCGCGTCTACCTGGCGCGAACACACGAAGGCTGGACGGTGATGCCCGGCGGCTTTGCACGCGTCGGCTTCTCGCTCGACCCGACCGCGATGGCCATGCAGCGCGGCGGTCAGGCGGCGGATGTCTGGGTGGTCAGCGACAGGCCTGTCGAGCGGGAGACGCTGCTGCCGCAGGAGACCGACGGCTTCACCCGCACCATGCCCGGCAGCCTGCCGAGCCGCGCCGCGGAAAACCTGACCTGGCTCGGCCGCTATATCGAGCGCTCGGAAGACACGGTGCGGGTGCTGCGCGCTTATCACGTCAGGCTGGCGGAGACATCCGATCCCGAGATGCCGCTGCTCGCCGACATCAGAGACTATCTCGAACCGTTCGGCATCGAGGTCGAAACCGCGATCCCGCTTGGATTGATCGGCACATTGGACAGCGCCGTCTACAGTGCCGGCCAGATCCGCGACCGCTTCTCGCCGGATGGCTGGCTGGCGCTGAAGGATCTGTCGAAGACCATCCACAAATTCGCTGAGACGGTCGCGCCGGGCGACGACGCGACGCGGGCGATGACCGTGATGCTGCGAAAGCTTGCGGGCTTCTCGGGGCTGCTGCACGAGAACATGTACCGCTTCACCGGTTGGCGCTTCCTGGAGATCGGCCGCCGACTGGAACGTGGCATCCAGATCGCGCGCACGCTAGCCAGGCTGACAAAGGCAGACGCGCCCGACGGCGCACTCGACATGATGCTGGAGATCGGCGACAGCGTCATGACCCACCGACGGCAATATCCGGTTCAGTCAGGCCGGCGCACGGTTATAGACCTCTTGGCGCTCGATCCGCTCAACCCGCGCTCGATCCTGTTCCAGCTCGAGCGGCTCAAGGCCGAGATCGGCATGCTGCCTTCCGTCGGGGGCGAGGGACATATGTCGCCCGCGGCGAAAGAAATCCTGCAGCTCAACACGGCGCTCGCCGTGATGGAGCCTCAGGACATGACCGCGAAGGTGCTCGACGATCTCGCCATTCAGATCGGCGATCTCTACAACAGTCTCGCCAAGGCCTATTTCGGATAAATGCTCTACGACATCAGGCTCCATCTTCATTACGGCTATGCGGCCGCAGCCGGCGGCGGCAGGCACCAGGTGCGCGTGCTGCCGCAGACGATCGCCGGCGTGCAGCGGGTTATCGCCGCCTCGCTGTCGTTCCAGCCGAATCCGGCCGAGCGCGCGGATTTTTCCGATTTCTTCGGCAACAACGTCACTGCGATCGCCGTTCGCGACGCGCATGAGGAGCTCCACGTCAGGATGAGCGCCCGTGTGTCGGTGTCGCGGCCGGACGCCGGCCTCGACGTCTCGCCCGACATTCACGGCCTGAGGGCGGAACTCGACGCGGTGCGTTCGCTGTCCGCCGAGGCGCCGCATCACTTCCTCGCCGCCAGCGACCATGCCGGCATTGATCCGGTAATCACGGCCTATGCGCGGGAAAGCCTCGCCGGTTCGGCGATCGCCACGGCGGTCGACCTCTGCAATTGCATCCATCGCGATTTCACCTATGACGGCAAGGCAACCACCGTGCAGACGCGCGCCAGCGATGCCTTTGCGCTTCAACGTGGGGTTTGCCAGGATTTCTCGCACATCATGATCGCCGGGCTGCGCGGGCTTGGCATCCCCGCCGGCTATGTCAGCGGCTTCCTGCGCACGATCCCTCCCAAGGGCAAGCCGAGGCTCGAAGGCGCCGACGCCATGCATGCCTGGGTCAAGGCCTGGTGCGGGCGCGATGCCGGCTGGCAGGAATTCGATCCGACCAACGGCATGCGGGCGAGCAACGACCATATCACGGTGGGATACGGCCGCGACTATTCCGACGTGGCGCCGATTGTCGGCGTCCTGAAAACCACCGGCGAGCAGATCGGCGAGCAGGCGGTCGATGTCATCCCGGTCGCTGCCTGAAGGCGCACGATCGGTGATGCGGCTGCTTCTCAAATCGCGATCCCGCCGCTATCTTGCCGCCGGACCGTGGACCGGCCTGCCGGGCACTTGCGCGGAGTTCAATTGTTGACATCGGTCAGCATCATCATTCCAGCACACAACGCGTCGGCAACCGTTGCAGACACGTTGGCAACCTTGCGCTCGGAAGCCGAGATCATCGGCGAAGTGATACTGGTCGACGATTCCTCGACGGACAACACGGCGGCCGTGGCCGCGGACGCAGCCTCGCGGCTGGCGCTGCCGTTCCGGATCATCCGGTCCAATTGTCGAGACGCGGGCGGCTCCCGCAATCTTGCGCTGGCCGAGGCGCGCTTCCCCTGGATTTACATGATCGACGCCGACGATCTGCATATCGAGGGTGGGTTGCGGACGCTGCTGTCCAAG
>NZ_RZSV01000088.1:0-16860 GCF_004023205.1 Mesorhizobium sp. M1A.F.Ca.IN.020.03.2.1
CGTCGTGGCCGCTGAATAGCGGCAGCGACAGGACGTAGAGGTCGCTGCTGGTCCTTGCGCCGACCAGCGACAGCCCGGCAAAGGCGATCGGCAGGACGAAGAGGTTGATCGCCACGAGATAGAGCGGAAACACCCAGGTCGCGGTGCGCAGCTCGGCCTCGCTGCGATTCTCGACGATGGTGACGTAGAACTGGCGCGGCAGCATCAGGATGGCGAAGCCGCTCAAGGTCGTCAGCACCAGCCAGGTGACCAAGGACGTGTTGTAGCCCATCGCCTGGCGCACCTCGGCATTCGCCCCGAGCGTCGCCAGCATGTCGCCGGGGCCGCCGAAGATGAGAAACGTGACCATAAGGCCTATGGCGAGGAAGGCGGCGAGCTTGACCACCGTCTCGACCGCGACCGCCAGCACCAGCCCGTCCTGGTGCTCGGTGGCGTCGGCGTGGCGGGTGCCGAACAGGACCGCAAACAGCGCCAGCAGCATCGCCACCACCAGCGAGATGTCGCTTACAAAAGGATCAAAGGAAGGCGGCGATCCCGTATAGTGCTCGATCATCAGGCTGACCGAGCCGGAGATCGCCTTGAGCTGCAGCGCGATATAGGGCACGGCGCCGACCGTGGCGATCAGGGTCGCGATCGCCGCGACGGCAAAACTCTTGCCGTAGCGGGCGCCGAGAAAGTCCGCAATCGAGGTGATCTTTTCGCTCTTTGCCAGCCGGACGATGCGGTTGAGCAGCGGGAAGCCGAACACGAAGACCAGCACCGGGCCGGTGTAGATGCCGAGGAATTCGAGACCCCGCTCGGAGGAGAGCCCGACCGAGCCGAAGAAGGTCCAGGAGGTGCAGTAGATGGCGAGGCTGAGCGCATAAATGGAGGGCCGTGCGCGGCCGAGTCCGGCTGCCACGGAGCGCCGGTCGCCGACGCTGGCGATGGCAAAAAGCAGCGTCACATAGGCGATCGCGATGATGACGACGAACCAGCCTTGCACGGTTCGAACTTCCTTCCTGACCGGCTGCTCGTCCGGTTATCAAACGCAACCACAGCTTTGACGCCAAGTCCACCGCGGCTTTCGGCGCATAGGTGCTTGGTGACGCCCAGAAGCGCGAACCGGTTAGGCACAAACCGGCGGCTCCGACCTTTTTCCGGTTTTGCAACTGGGGGTTTTTGTTATTGTGGCTTCGGGGCCGGCGCCGGAGAGCCGGGGCGGCAGCGCGGCCCGTTATGGCAAGGAGGGTCGGATGCTGAAAGAATTCCAGGAATTCATCTCCAAGGGCAATGTGATGGACTTGGCCGTCGCCGTCATCATCGGCGCCGCCTTCGGCAAGATCGTCGATTCGCTGGTCAATGACATCATCATGCCGATCATCGGCGCGATTTTCGGCGGGCTTGACTTCAACAATTACTTCTTTGGGCTGTCCTCCAATGTGCACTCGGCCACGCTGGCCGAAGCCAAGAAAGAGGGCGCCGTTTTCGCTTATGGCAGCTTCATCACCGTCGTGCTGAATTTTCTGATCCTCGCCTTCATCATTTTCCTGATGGTCAAGGCGGTGAACAATCTGCGCAGGCGGCTGGAGCGAGAGAAGCCCGCGCCTGCCGCGGCGCCGCCGCCGGCGGATGTCCAGCTTCTGACCGAAATCCGCGACCTGCTCGCCAGGAAATAACGCATCCAACGTTCTTTGCTGGACCAAAACCCCGGCCGCTTGCGGCTGGGGTTTTCTGTTCGGTGATCTGGTAAGAGCGCAGCAAAACGAGCACGGATTTTGTCCATGACCCTGATTGAGACCTTGCGCGCCGAAGCCCGTGCTGCCCCCGAAAGCGGCATTGTCGCCGTCGTCAATCACGGCCGCTTGCGCGAAGGCCTGATCCCGCTCTGGGCCGGAGAGGGCGACCTGCCGACGCCTTCCTTCATCAGCGATGCCGCCGCAGGCGGCCTCGCCAATGGCGAGACCTTCTACACCTGGCAGAAAGGCATTCCCGAGCTCAGGCAGGCGCTCGCCCGCTACTATGCCAGGTATTTCGGCCAGCGCTTCGCCGAGGAAGAATTCATCGTCACCGGCTCGGGCATGCATGCCATTCAACTGGCCATCGACGCGATCGCCGGCAGCGGCGACGAGGTCGTCTATCTCTCGCCGGCGTGGCCGAATTTCGCTGCCGCCGCCGGTGTCGCCGGCGCTGTTCCCGTGCCGGTCACGCTCGACCAGTCCGGGAATGGCTGGTCCTGCGATGTCGACAAGATCGCAGCCGCCATCACGCCGCGTACCAAGGCGCTGTTCATCAATACCCCCTCGAACCCGACCGGCTGGACAGCCGACAAGGAAACGCTTCAAGCGATCCTCGATCTGGCCCGCACGAAGAAGCTTTGGATCATCGCCGACGAGATCTATGCGCTGTTCCACTATGGCCACGGCCGCGCGCCGTCTTTCCTCGATATCGCAACGGCGGAAGACCGCATCCTGTTCGTCAACAGCTTCTCCAAGAACTGGGCGATGACCGGCTGGCGAGTCGGCTGGATCAAGACGCATCCGGCGCTGCAGCAGGTGTTCGAGAACCTGATCCAGTATTCGACCTCGGGCGTCGCCCAGTTCATGCAGCGCGGCGCGGTTGCGGCCCTCGACAAGGGTGACGGCTTTATCGTCGAGCAGGTGGAGCGGGCACGTGCGGCGCGCGATCTGGTCTGCGACATCCTGGGTGCCACCGGCAAGGCGCGCTTCACCGTGCCGCAAGGTGCGTTCTACCTGTTCTTCACTGTCGACGGCATCACCGATTCCCGCGCCGCCGCCTTCGACATCGTCGACAACGCCAATGTCGGGCTGGCGCCCGGCACGGCCTTCGGCCCCGGCGGGGAGGCCTTCCTCAGGCTATGCTTCCACCGCCGCCTCGATCAGCTCGAGGAAGCGGCAAATCGCCTGGCGAAATGGATGAAGACGGTGTGAGACGGGCGGCTTCAGCCGCCTGACTTCGGCACCAGGAGTGGAATAACCCGGTCGCTCTTGGCGACGGCCGGACGGCCGGAGGCGGCATAGGGGATGCCGAGCGCATCCCAGGTCTCGACCAGCGCGTCCTGCAGTTCGGCGATCAGCGCGTCCGAATGGAACGGGGTGGGCGTGATGCGCAGCCGTTCGGTGCCGCGCGGCACCGTCGGGTAATTGATCGGCTGGATGTAGATGCCGTGGACGCCAAGCAGGCGGTCGCTCGCCATCTTGCAAAGCTCCGGATCGCCGACCAGCACCGGCACGATATGGGTGGCCGATTCCATCACCGGCAGCCCGACCGCGGCAAGCATCTGCTTGGCCCGCGCTGCCTGGCGCTGCTGGGCGTCGCGCTCGGCCTGCGAGCGCTTCAAATGCCTGATCGAGGTGGTGGCGGCCGCCGCGATCGCGGGCGGCAGCGCGGTGGTGAAAATGAAGCCCGGCGCATAGGAGCGCACCGCGTCGATCACAGCGCTCGTGCCGGTGATGTAGCCGCCCAGCGTGCCGAAGGCCTTGGCCAGCGTCCCCTCGATGATGTCGATGCGGTCGGCAAGACCCTCGCGCTCGGTGATGCCGCCGCCGCGCGCACCGTACATGCCGACAGCATGAACCTCGTCGATATAGGTCAGGGCGTTGTAGCGCTCGGCGAGCTCGACGATCTGCTTGATCGGCGCGATGTCGCCGTCCATCGAATAGACGCTTTCGAAGACGATCAGCTTGGCGCGCTCGCGTCCTGCCGCCTGCAGCAGGCTTTCCAGATGCGCAACGTCGTTGTGGCGGAAGATCTTCTTCTCGGCCCCGGAACGCCGCACGCCTTCGATCATCGAGGCATGGTTCAACTCGTCCGAGATGAGCAGGCAGTTGGGCAAGAGCCTGGCGATGGTCGAGATCGAGGCTTCGTTGGAAACGAAACCGGAGGTGAAGACCAGCGCCGCCTCTTTGTCGTGCAGGTCGGCGAGCTCATGCTCCAGCTCGACCAGCGGGTTGGACGTGCCGGAAATGTTGCGGGTGCCGCCAGCGCCCGAGCCCATCCGGCCTGCCGCGTTCTGGAAGGCGGCGATGACGTCCGGATTCTGGCCCATGCCGAGATAGTCGTTGGAGCACCAGACGGTGATTTCCTGGGCGCGACCGTTGGAGCGCCAGATGGCGCGTGGAAACTTGCCCACGATGCGCTCGAGGTCGGCGAAAACGCGGTAGCGCCGCTCGGCATGGAGCTGGTCGATCGCGTCTTCGAAGAACCGCTGGTAGTTCATGTCGGCTTCCCAATTTTGCGCCGGATCATAGTCACGGGCCTATGTTACGTCCACCGCGCCGCACCGGTCAAAATGCCACGCCCCGCGCCTGTTCCTAACGATGCCGGATCATGGCCTATTCCCGGGGATGTGAACCAGCTTTGTTTCGGTACGATGCCTCGGGCAGGCGGAACTGTTACAGACTTAACACTAAAATGGGAGGCTAATGGGCTTACGGCGGGGTTTCCAGCACGGCGGCTGTTGAGACAGTTTCCGATAAATCTTGATCAGCGAGGTAAGCGATGACGGTTTTGGTGACGGGCGGTGCCGGCTATATCGGCAGCCACATGGTCTGGGAGCTTTTGGACGCCGGCGAAAGCGTCGTCGTGCTCGACAGGCTTTCCACCGGCTTCGAATGGGCGGTGGCGCCGGAGGCGAAGCTCGTCGTCGGCGACGTCGCCGATCGCGATCTGGTCGGCCGGATCATCCGGGAAAACAAGGTCGACGCCATCATCCATTTCGCCGGCTCGATCGTGGTGCCGGAATCGGTCGCCGATCCGCTCGGCTATTACGAGAACAACACCTGCAAGACGCGCGCGCTCATCGAAACCGCCGTGCGCGAGGGCGTGCCGCATTTCATCTTCTCGTCCACCGCAGCCGTCTATGGCGGCGCCGGGCTGGAGCCGGTGCGCGAGGATGCCCGGCTGGCGCCGGAATCGCCTTACGGCCTCTCCAAGCTGATGAGCGAGTGGATGCTGCGCGATGCCGCGATTGCGCACGACATCCGCTACACGGCGCTGCGCTATTTCAATGTCGCCGGCGCCGATCCCAAGGGCCGCACCGGACAGTCGACGCCCGGCGCCACGCATCTGATCAAGGTCGCCTGCGAGACGGCGCTCGGCAAGCGGCCATTCATGCAGGTCTTCGGCAAGGACTATCCGACACCGGACGGCACCTGCATCCGCGACTACATCCATGTCAGCGATCTGGCGGCGGCGCACCGGTTGGCACTGCAGCGGCTGCGCGATGGCGGGGAGAGCCTCGTCGCCAATTGCGGCTACAGCCACGGCTATTCGGTGCTGGAAGTGATCGACAGCGTGCGCCGCGCCTTCGGCCATGATTTCGACGTTCGCATGGGTGCGCGACGGCCGGGCGACGCCGCCGCCGTGGTCGCCAATTCCGACCTTGCCCGCAAGGAGTTCGGCTGGACGCCGCAGCGCGACGATCTCGACCAGATCGTCAAGGATGCGCTGGCCTGGGAACGCATCCTGACGACCAAGAACTCCGTTCGAAACTAAGCAGTTCAGGAAAGTGTGTAGCGGTTGGGTTCGGCGACTTCGCCGTAGCCTTCGTCCCGGAATTGCGTAATGAGACTGACCTGTTGGGCCAAGGGCTCGTCCGGCGAGTTTAGACGCGGTATTGAGGCTCATGCGGTGGTGTGCCGAAGGCGCACTGTTGGAATGAGCCTTGAGGGACGGCATGAAGGTCTTGGTGCTCGGCGCCGGCGTGATTGGCACGGCGGCCGCCTACTATCTGGCTAAAGACGGTCATGAGGTGACGGTGATCGAGCGCCATGAGGCAGCGGCGCGCGGCACCAGCCAGTCGAACGCCGGCCTGGTCTCGCCGGGCGACGCCACCGCCTGGGCCTCGCCGGCGGCGCTCAAGACCTTTCTGCGCGCGCTCTGGAACCATGACCTCGGCATCAAGGTCCGGCTGCGCCTCGATCCGTATTTCTATGCCTGGAGCCTGCGCTTCCTGCGCGAGTGCACCGTAGCGCGCCTGCGCGCCAACACCGACGTCAAGCTGAAGCTCGCGCTCTATTCGCGCGACTGCATCAATGCGCTCTCGGAGGCGACCGGCATCCATTACGACGAACGCAAGAAAGGCATCCTCTACTTCTTCCGCTCGCAGAAAAGCTTCGACACCGGCACCGACAATTACCGCTACCTCGGCGAGCGCGGCCTGCCGATCGAGATCGTCGGCCGCGACCGCTTGGCCGAGCTGGAGCCGGGCCTTGCCGGCGTGAAGGACAAGATCGCCGGCGGCATCTATTCTCCAATCGACCAGACCGGCGATTCCAAGCAATTCGTCGACAAGCTCGCCGCCTATGCGGCCGAGAAGCTCGGCGTCAGGTTCCTGTTCGGCACGACAATCGAGGGCCTCGACATCGAGGGCGACCGGGTGCGAGCCGTGATGACCTCGGCCGGACCGGTTGCGGGCGACGCCGTCGTCATCTCGATGGGAGCCGAAAGCGGCCTGTTCGGCCGCCGCTACGGCATCGACCTGCCCGTCTACCCGGTGAAGGGCTACACCGTGACCGTCCCGCTCGAGGACGAGAGCAAGGGCCCGACCATGGGCGGCGCCGACGAGGACCGGCTGATCGGCTATTCGAGGCTGGGCAACCGGCTGCGGATGTCCTCGACGGCGGAATTCATAGGCTTCGATCGCAGCTTCAAGCCGCGTGATTTCAGAACCATCCTGGAAACCGGCAAGGACCTGTTCCCGGGCGCCTTCGACGAGAAGAAGGCGCTGCTTTGGGCAGGCCTGAGGCCGATGATGCCGAGTTCCGTGCCCATCTTCGGTCAGGCGAAATACCGCAACCTCTATCTCGACACCGGCCACGGCCATCTCGGCTGGACCATGGCTTGCGGCTCGGGAAAATTCCTGTCCGACCTCGTCGCCGGCCGCAAGCCGGAGATCGATCCGCAAGGGTTGCTTTACGCGACATCGGGCTGAGACGATCGGTGCGCAAGTTGCCACTGGCCTATGTCGGCGCTGGTCGGCGCGACCTGTCAAGTTGTGGCAAATACCATGGCGGGGATCACGTCCCGATGACCCGCTGCCACGCTCGCGCGTAATCATGCCAAGCCGGATCTGCGGGTGGCTCGGTCCGCTCGCCTTTGCTCATGGCGGTAGCGCCGTCTGACGCCGGCAGTGCCGCGCCGATGCTCGTTCCTGTTGACGTTTCCGACGCGATGACAGCCCGTCCCGTTGCCGCCGCCAGCATGCGGATGAAAAGCGGGTTCCGCGCAAAGGGCCCTTCGACCGTCGTCCGCCCGTCGCCGCCAACCAACTCCAGGCAGGTCGCGGTCATCAGCGCCAGATAGAACGAGATGGCGGCGAAGCGCTGGCCGGGTGGCAAGCCCTCGGCGTTGACCCATTGCGCGGCACGGTGAGGGAATGGCCCGGACCCCTCCTGGGTTGATGGCAGCAGCAAGGCCTGGCGTGCCAGCACGGCGGCAATATCGGCCTCGGTCCAGTCCTGCGCCTGGCCCTCGGTCAGCAGCGAAAACTCGCGTCCACCCATGAAGCGCGCCGACGGCACGGGATCGCCGAGCGCATTGACATTGACCAGCGTGTCGCGCTCCGCATCGAGCTCGACCTTCTTGCCGCCGACCGCCATCGAGACCACCCATGTGCCGGTCGAGACGACGGAGAAGGGCGGCCGATCGGACAACAGATGCGGCAGAAGCGAGGCGTTGGAGTCGTGCAGGCCGCAGAACACGGGAGTCGCGGGGTCGAGCCCTGTCAGTCGGGCAATCGCCGGCAGGATCGATCCGAGCCTGTCCTTCGCCCGACGCACGGGCGCCATCAGCGGACGCCAGCCCATCCTGTCGACCAGCGAGGAATAGTCGGACGTCCAGGGGTTCCACAGATCGGTGTGGCAGCCCAGCGATGTCACTTCGTTGGCGGCGACGCCAGTCAGCCGCAGCGCCCAATATTGCGGATACATGAGGATCGCGGCGGACTTGGCGAATTCCACTGGAAAGCGCTTTTGCTGCCAGAAGAATTGCGCGCCGAGATTAAGGCCGATGGGCAACCGCGGCGTGCCTGTTTCGGCGAAGGGAGCGCGTACGGCGTCGTAGTCGGCCGCAAGCTGGTCGGGGCCGTCGAACTCATAGTCGAGCACCGGCAGCACCAGTTCGCCGGCGGCGTCGACCAGCGCCCCGGTAGCGCCATGCGTGGTGATCGAGATCGCATCGATCCGCCGCTCGCGGTTGATATCGGCGAGGCTGTTCAGGATGAACGTCCACAGCGCCTCGACATCGTGATGGGGGTAGGGCGCCTGCCAAACGGGCGCGTTCGCGGTGCGGCGCAGCGCGATCTCGCTCGGCGTCGTGAGCTCGACCAGCGCCACCTTGGCGTTGGTCTTGCCGATATCGATGACGGCGACGTGGCGGATCATGCCATATGGAACATGGTTTCCAGCGGCACCGCCACCGGCTCATTGTCGGGTTTGGTTTCCATGAGGTCGGCCATATGCGCCCACCAGCGCTGCATCACAGGATGTTTCGGCAGGTCGGCCATGCCGTGATCGTCGCGTCGCCACAGCACGCCGAAGAGGATGGTGGTCTCCTCGTCGAGATAGATCGAATAGTCGGAGACGCCGGCATCTCTCAGCAGCTCCGCCAGCTCAGGCCAGATCTCGTCATGACGGCGCTTGTACTCGGCCTTCATGCCGGGATTGAGCTTCATCTTGAAGGCGTGTTTCTCCATCAGGCGAAACGTCCTTCGCGCAGCCGCCGCCAGACGATCGGCAGCGCAATGACGATGATCAGCAGCAGGCCGATGAAGATCGACATGACGATGCCGGGCACGTTGAGCAGGCCGAGGCCGAAGGTCACCAGCCCCATGATAAAGGCGGCAAGAACCACGCCGAGGATGCTGCCGGCGCCGCCGAGGATCGACACACCTCCCAGCACCACCATGGTGATGGCCTCCAGCTCATAGCCCTGCGCAATCGACGGCCTTGTCGAGCCGAGCCGCGACGTGATCAGCACCGAGGCGATGCCCGACATCAGCCCGGTGAGGCAAAACAGGATGAATTTGATGCGGTCGACGCGCACACCGGAGAACTGGCAGGCGACCGGATTGTTGCCAATGGCAAAGACGCGGCGGCCGAAGCTCGTGCGATGCAGCACGAACCAGTAGACCAGCGCCGCGAAAAGGAACAACGCCAGCTCGAACGAGAAGACCCACCAGACATAACCCTGGCCGAAGAAGGCGAAACTCTCCGGATATCCCTTATAGGCCTGGTCGCCGAGGATGATGAAGGCGATGCCGCGAAACAGGCTCATCGTGCCGATGGTGACGACGATGGAAGGCAGGCCGAGCCTGGTGACGAGCAATCCGTTGAAGGCGCCGCAGCCGAGCCCCACGGCGATGCCGATCGCGACCAGCACCGGCGTGCCGGCGCCCGCCTGCGCCGCCATGCCCATCATCGTCGAAGCGAGCGCGACAATCGCGGCAACCGACAGGTCGATCTCGCCCGAGATGATCAGCAGCGCCATTGCAAGCGCAATCAGGCCCTTTTCGGTGAAGTTGAAGGTCAGATCCGAGAGCGACCACGGGTCGAGGAAATAGGGCGAGGCGAAGCTGTTCACCGCGAAGATGAGGATCGCGATGACTACGAGCAGTGCCTCCCAGGAAAAGATCGCCGAAGAAAGCGGCTTGTCGAGCCGGTCGGGGATATGGCGCGGGGCAGGGGTGTCCGTCATGCCGCTTCCGCCTTTCTGAGGATGATGCGACCCTGCCGGCGCTCGCCGCGCGCGTTGAGCACCACGGCCAGGATGATGGCGCTGCCCGAGATCGCCATCTGCCAGAAGGGCGAGATGTTGATGACCGGCAGCGCGTTGGAGATGATGCCGAGGAAGAGCGCGCCGAGCACCGCGCCGCCGACCGAGCCAATGCCGCCGGCGATCGAGATGCCGCCGATGACGCAGGCGGCGATGATGTTGAGCTCGTAGCCGTTGGCGACTTCGACCGAGGCGATCACGTAGCGCGAGATCCATAAGTACCCGGCTAGCCCGCCGATCATGCCGGAAATGCAAAAGACGATGAACTTGGTGCGGCCGACATCGATGCCGGCATAGACCGAGGCGGTCGGGTTGACGCCGATGGCATAGATCGAGCGGCCGATCTGCGTGCGCGTCATCGCCAGAAAGAACAGCGCAATGACGAGAAGCGCGATCCACGACAGGACCGGCAGGCCGAGGAAGGCGGCGCGCTGGAAGTTGATGAAGTCGGGGCTCATCTGGTCGGCATTGACCCAGGCGCCGCCGGAGACGACGAAGGTGGCGCCGCGATAGATGGTGAGCGTGCCGAGCGTGACCACGATGGACGGGATATTCAGCCGCCACACCAGGAAGCCGTTGATGGCGCCGAGTAGGAGGCCGACAAGCAGTGCGATGACGATCAGCACCGGGATCGGGATCGCCGGATGGGCAGCGTTGAGCATCGCCACCACCATGCCGGTGAAGCAGAGGTTGGACGCCATCGACAGATCGATCGAGCGCGTCAGGATCACCACCATCTGGCCGAGCGCCAGGATCATCAGGATCGAGGTGTCGTTGAACACCTGGCGCAGATTGGCCGGATCGGCAAAACCGGGGAAGCGGGTCGAGATCAGCCCGATCAACAGGACGATGCCGGCGAGCAGCCAGATCTCGCGATATTTGAGAAAATTCTTCATGCCGCGATCCCCGCTGCGGTCCTGACCAGCGTCTCGGCGTCGAGGCCTTTGTTGTCGTAGGTGGCCGCGATACGGCCTTCACGCATGACCACGACCCGGTCGGACATGCCGAGGATTTCCGGCAGTTCCGAGGAGACCATGATCACCGATAGCCCCTGCGCCACGAGCTCGGCCATGAAGCCGTGCACAGCGGCTTTGGAGCCGATGTCGATGCCCTTGGTCGGCTCGTCGAGGATGATGACCTTCGGCGTCGTCGCCAGCCATTTGGCGATGACCACCTTCTGCTGGTTGCCGCCGGAAAGGGTGCCGACATCCTGGCTGAGCGACGAGGCGCGCAGGTCCAGCCGCTCGGTGTAGGAGCGGGCAAGTGAGAATTCTTCCGCCAGCTTGAGCACACCGGATTTCGAGGTGCGCGCAAGCGAAGGCAGCGATACGTTCTGAAAGATCGGCAGGCCGATGACGACACCCTGCTTGCCGCGCTCTTCCGGCACATAGACGATGCCGGCCTCGATCGAATCCGCCGCCGATTTCGGCGCGATTGAGTTGCCGTCCAGCGAAATCGTGCCGCGGCTGGTGCGCGTAATGCCGGCGATCGCCTGCATCACCTCGCTGCGGCCGGCACCGACGAGGCCATAGAAGCCGAGGATTTCGCCCTTGCGCAATTCGAAGCCGATATCGTCGAACTCGGTCGGGTGCGACAGGCCGGAGACCGACAGCACCGGCGCGCCGATCTTCGGCTCGCGCTGCGGAAAGATGTGGTCGACGTTGCGGCCGACCATCATACGCACGATCTCGTTCTGGCCGGTGTCCTTGAGCAGGCCTTCGCCCACCATCTCGCCGTCGCGGAAGACGGTGTAGCGGTCGGCGATGCGGTAGATCTCGTCGAACTTGTGGCTGATGAAGAGCACCGCCTTGCCTTCGCTCTTCAGGAATTCGATCAAGAGGAAAAGTTCGTCGATCTCCTTCATCGAAAGTGCGGCGGTCGGCTCGTCCATGATGACGATGCGCGCGTCGATGGACATGGCGCGCGCCACCGCCACCAGATGCTTGTTGGCGATGCCGAGGTCCTTCAGGCGGGTGTCGGCGTCGATGTGGCCGGCGCGCATCGTCTCCAGCACCTCGCGCGCATTTTTGCGCATGGTGCGCCAGTCGATGGTGCCGAAGCGGGTGCGCGGCGCATGGCCGAGGAAGATGTTTTCGGCGACCGAAAGGTCGTCGAACAGCACCGTCTCCTGATGGATGGCGGTGATGCCGTGGCCGAAGGCGGCATGCGCGCTGGGCAGCGTCGTGGCCTGGCCGTCGATGCTGATTTCGCCGGCGTCGGGCTGGTAGATGCCGGTCATGATCTTGACCAGCGTCGACTTGCCGGCGCCGTTCTCGCCGATCAGCGCCGTCACCTGTCCGGGATAGAGCGACAGGCTGACATTGTGCAGCGCCCGAACGCCCGGAAAACTCTTGGAGATGCCTGAGAGCGTCAGGCGCGGGGCCAATTTGTCCTCGCCCTCGCGGGGAGGGTCGCGAACAACGTGAGCGGGATGGGGGTTGTCTAGCATATCAAGTTAAGGTCCTGGTGCATGGAAGCGTCGTCACCCCCGCCCCGTCTCGCCAGTTTTGCTTCGCGACACCGCCTCGCCGACCCTCCCCACAAGGGGGAGGGTGCAAGCTCCTCAGATCAATAGATCTTTGAGAACTTCTCGATGTTGGTCTTGTCGAACTGGAAGGGCGGAGCCATCGCAGCCGAGTTGGTTTCGTCGAGCGTCACCTTGCCGACGCGGCCGATCGACAGCGTGGCGCCGGGCTTGGCCTCTTCTTTCTTCACCGCCAGGTCATGCGCGAGATAGATCGCCGAGTAGCCGAGGTCGATCGGGTTCCACAGCGCGACCGCCTGGCTGGCGCCGTTGTCGATGAACTTCTTGAACTCCGACGGCAGCGCGAGGCCGGTGACGTTGACCTTGCCGATCAGGTTCTCGTCGGTGACGACCTGGGCGGCGGCAACGACGCCGACGGTGGTCGGCGCGATGATCGCCTTCAGGTTCGGATAGGATTTCAACAGGCCCTTGGCTTCGTCGGTGCTCTTGGCGGAGTCGTCGTCGCCATAGACGGTGGCGACCAGCTTGATCTTCGGGAACTTCTCCGGCAGCACCTTCTTGGCCGCTTCGATCCAGGCATTCTGGTTGGTCGCGGTCGAGGATGCCGAGAGGATGGCGACATCGCCGCCTTCCGGCAGGTAGTCGGCGGCGAGCTTGATGATGGTCTCGCCGATCAAATTGGTGTCGGACGGGTTGAGGTGGAGCTGGCGGCCTTCCTTGGCGACGCCGGAGTCCCACGAGATCACGGTGATGCCGCGATCCATCGCCTTCTTCAGCACCGGCACCAGCGCATCGGCGTCATTGGCCGAGAGGGCGATGGCATTGACCTTCTGCGCGATCAGCGAGTTGATCACCTCGATCTGCGCCTCCGCCGTCGCTTTGGTCGGACCGGTATAGATCACGTCGACGTCGCCCAGTTCCTTGGCCGCTTCCTCGGCGCCCTTGTTGGCGGCGTCGAAGAAGCCGTTGCCGAGCGACTTCACGACCAGCGCGATCTTGACGTTCTCGGCATAGGCGCCATTCACGAACATGGCGGCGGAAAAGGCCGCCGTGACCAGCAGTTTCTTCAAAAAGCTCATTCGAATATCCTCCCTTGAGCGTTGCATTCCATCGCCGCTGCGGGCGCGAGTTGTCCTCAGGCCTGCAGTGAAGATTCCTCCTTGTCGCTTGACTGTTTGCGGGCGACGATCAGCGCCACACCCGCGGTTTCCAGCATCTTGGCTTCGCGGTCGTCGATACCGTCGTCTGTGATCACGGTCGTGATGCGCGACAGCCCGCACAGGATCAGGCTGGATCGCATGCGGAATTTCGAGGAATCGACCAGCACCACCAGCTCGTCGGCCTGGTCGATCAGTTTTTGCTCCGCCTGGATCAGCAGCGGGTCGCCTTCCATCAAGCCGAGCGGGCCTAACCCTTGAGCGCCCATGAACATGCGCCGCGCATAGAAATTGCGCGTCACGTCATTGTCGAAGGGCGACAGGATGATGTTCTGCTCGCGATAGATCGTGCCGCCCGACAGCATCACCATGTTCTTCGAGTGCTTGAGCAGATGCTCGGCGATCGGGAACGAGTTGGTGAAGATCGGCATGCGGCGGCCGGTCAGGAAATGCACCATCTGGAAGGTCGTGGTGCCGCCATTGATGATGATTGGCTCGCCGTCCTTGCAAAGGTTCACCGCTTCCCGCGCGATCGCCCGCTTCTGCGCGGCGTTCAGCGTTTCGTTGACCGAGAAGGGCCGGCCGGCAAGGCCGATGACTTGCGGCGGTGAGATCGCCTCGGCGCCGCCGCGCACCCGGCGCAGGCGCTTTTGCACATGCAGCGCCGCGATATCGCGCCGGATCGTCGCCTCGGAGGAGTCCGTCAGGTCGACCATTTCCTGCACCGTCACCACAGGCTTTTCCTGGACGGCGGACAGAATGATCCTGTGGCGCTCTTTTTCGTGCATGGTTCCTCCCTGCCTGGCTATCAGGCACCAGAAAACGCGCAGTGTCAATCATTTCCGATCACATATTTTCATTGTGCAGTGCAATATGATCGATTTTGATCGTTTGTGATTGACAAGAGGCCCAGTTGCGTAGACATTCCAGCCAGAATTGGACTGCTCATTTTTAGCGTCCCAAGGGAGGATACCTATGCTCGACAAGCGCTCCGGCTCGCGCCTCGCCAATTTGTGGGACGATGCAAAGGCCGAAGGGATGAGCGGTCCCGAGCTTCTGGTCTATCGCTCGAACACGCTGGGTTCAGACAAGCGCGTCACCAATTATGGCGGCGGCAACACCTCGTCCAAGGTCTGGCAGAAAGACCCGCTGACCGGTGAGGACGTCGAGGTGCTGTGGGTCAAGGGCTCGGGCGGCGACAGCGCTTCGATCAAGCTCGACGGGTTCGCGACCCTCTACATGGACAAGCTGCGCGCGCTGAAGAGCCTCTATCGCGGCGTCCACCACGAGGATGAGATGGTGGGCTACCTGCCCCACTGCACCTTCAACCTCAATCCGCGCGCGGCTTCCATCGACACGCCGCTGCATGCCTTCGTGCCGAAGGCTTGCGTCGACCACATGCATCCCGATGCCATTATCGCGATAGCCGCGGCGAAGGACTCCAGAGCGATCACGAAAGAGGTGTTTGGCGAGGCCATCGGCTGGCTGCCCTGGAAGCGGCCGGGCTTCGAGCTTGGGCTGTGGCTGGAGAAATTCTGCCGCGACAACCCTGGCGCCAAGGGAGTGGTTCTCGAAGGCCACGGCCTGTTCACCTGGGGCGACGCGCCGAAGGAATGCTACGAAACGACGATTTCGGTGATCAATCAGGCGATCGACTGGTTCGAGCGCAAATCCGAGGGCAAGGCGATCTTCGGCGGCGAGGTGGTGAAGGCGCTCGAGGCGCCGGCACGGCGTGCCATTGCCGCGAAACTCATGCCGAGAATCCGCGGCCTGATCTCGGAAAAGAGCCATAAGCTCGGCCATTTCGACGACCAGCCGGCAGTGCTCGAATTCGTCAATTCGAAAGACCTGCGCCCACTGGCGGCCCTGGGCACGTCCTGTCCGGACCATTTCCTGCGCACCAAGATCCGGCCATTGGTGATCGAGTTCGATCCGGCAAAGCCGGATGTCGATGCCGTCATCGCGCGCCTCGCCGACGACATTGCGGCCTATCGGGTTGGCTACCAGGCCTACTACGACAGCTGCAAACATAAGGACTCGCCCGCCATCCGCGATCCGAACGCGGTCGTCTATCTGATGCCGGGCGTCGGCATGTTCACTTTCGCCGGCGACAAGGCGACGGCGCGCATCTCCGGCGAGTTCTACGTCAACGCCATCAACGTCATGCGCGGCGCCTCGACGGTCTCGTCCTATGTCGGCCTGCCGGCTCAGGAGGCCTTCGACATCGAATACTGGCAGTTGGAAGAAGCCAAGCTCCAGCGCCTGCCGAAGCCGAAGGCGCTGGCGGGACAGATCGCCCTGGTCACCGGCGGTGCCGGCGGCATCGGCCGCGCCACCGCCAGCCGCCTGCTGCGCGAAGGCGCCTGCGTCGTGCTGGCCGATATCGATGAGACCGCGCTTGCCGGCGCTCACGAAGAGCTGTCGAAAGCCTACGGCAAAGACTTCGTCCGTCCGGTGCGGATCGACGTGACCTCGGAAGATCAGGTCACGTCGGGCTTTGCCGAAACTTCGGTCGAGTTCGGCGGCATCGACATTCTCGTTTCCAATGCCGGCCTGGCCTCCTCGGCGCCGATCGAGGAGACGACGCTGGCGTTGTGGAACAAGAATATGGACATCCTGTCGACCGGCTATTTCCTCGTTTCGCGCGAGGCTTTCCGGCTGTTCCGCGCGCAGAAGATCGGCGGCAATGTCGTCTTCGTCGCCTCCAAGAACGGCCTTGCCGCTTCGCCCAACGCCGCCGCTTACTGCACGGCCAAGGCGGCCGAGATCCATCTCGCGCGCTGTCTCGCGCTTGAGGGTGCGGAGGCGCAGATCAGGGTCAACGTCGTCAATCCGGACGCCGTGCTGCGCGGCTCCAAGATCTGGACCGGCGAATGGAAGGAACAGCGCGCCGCCGCCTACAAGATGTCGACCGACGATCTCGAGGAGCACTACCGGTCGCGTTCGATGCTGAAACGCTCGGTATTTCCGGAAGATATCGCCGAAGCGATCTACTTCTTCGCGTCCGACATGTCGGCCAAGTCGACCGGCAACATCGTCAATGTCGACGCCGGCAACGCGCAGAGCTTTACGCGGTAAATTGTCAAAGCCAGCGCTGCCCCCTCACCCTTACCCTCTCCTCGTAAGAACGGGGAGAGGGGGGCGCCAGCGCTGGAGCGCGTCCCTTCTCCCCGTCACTATACGGGGAGAAGGTGCCGGTAGGCGGATGAGGGGCAGCGCCGACGAATATTTGGGAGGGACAGAATGTCCAAACAGATCATCTCAGCCGACCTCGTCGCCAACCACAACTCAGCTCGCCAACCCGCCCTCGAGCGTGACTACGCCTCACTCGGCGAGCGCCTCGACCGGCGCGGCATCGCCATCGATGCGATCCGCGACCAAGTCGAAAAATTCGGCGTCGCGATCCCGTCCTGGGGCGTCGGCACCGGCGGCACGCGCTTTGCC
>NZ_RZSV01000088.1:16870-21826 GCF_004023205.1 Mesorhizobium sp. M1A.F.Ca.IN.020.03.2.1
CAAATATTCGTCGGCGCTGCCCCTCATCCGCCTACCGTCTCGCTGCATATCCCGTGGGACAAGGCCGATCCGAACCGGCTGAAGCAGGCGGCGGCGCGTTTCGGGCTCGGGTTCGATGCGATGAACTCCAACACCTTTTCCGACGCGAAGGACCAGAAGCTCTCCTACAAATTCGGCTCGCTGTCGCACGCCGATGCCGGCACGCGCCGCCAGGCGGTCGAGCACAATCTCGAATGCATCGAGATCGGCAGGACGCTTGGGTCGAAGGCGCTGACGGTATGGATCGGCGACGGCTCGAACTTCCCCGGCCAGGTCAGTTTCGCCAAGGCCTTCGAGCGCTATCTCGACGCCATGCGGCAAATCTACGCCGGCCTGCCGGACGACTGGCGGCTGTTTACCGAGCACAAGATGTACGAGCCGGCCTTCTATTCGACCGTCGTGCAGGACTGGGGCACGAACTACATCATCGCCAAGGAGCTCGGCGACAAGGCCTTCTGCCTCGTCGACCTCGGCCACCACGCGCCCAACGTCAACATCGAGATGATCGTGTCGCGGCTGATTCAATTCGGCAAGCTCGGCGGCTTCCACTTCAACGATTCCAAATATGGCGACGACGATCTCGACGCCGGTTCGATCGATCCTTACCGGCTGTTTTTGGTCTTCAACGAGCTGGTCGATGCAGAGCTTTCGGGTGCCAAGGGATTCCATCCCGCGCATATGCTCGACCAGAGCCATAACGTCACCGATCCGATCGAAAGCCTGATGCTGTCCGCGGTCGAGGTGCAGCGCGCCTATGCGCAGGCGCTGCTGGTCGACCGCAAGGCGCTGGACGGTTTTCAGGAAGCGAACGACGCGCTGATGGCGACGCAGACGCTGAAGACCGCCTACCGCACCGATGTCGAGCCGATCCTCGCCATGGCGCGGCTGAGAACCGGCGGCGCCATTGATCCAGTCGCCGCCTATCGCGAGGCCGGCTACCGGGCGAAGGTCGCGGCGGAGCGGCCGGGCGTCGCCGGCGGTGGCGGCGGGATCGTCTGACACCCTCATCCGGCCGCTTCGCGGCCGCCTTTCTCCCAAGGCAGAAGAGGTTGGCGTCGGCGCTGACGAGCTCCTTCCCCCGCGGGAAGAGGTCGGACTGCCCCGAATTGCCCTTCGCAATTCGGGGCAGGTGAGGGGCTCTGCCCAATGCTACTCCAATTGTTATTGGACTAACGCGCTCCAACGGTCTTTCCTGGGTGTCCCCCCGCCTTGGAGACCCACCATGCATCTCACCCGCCGGACGCTGATCGCCGTCAGCTTTGCGCTCACTGTTGCCTTCACACCATCGGCCGCCGTTTTTGCGGCTTCGCCGGCTCCCGCCAAGGGCGAGCACGGCATGGTGGTGACCGCCCAGCATCTCGCCACCGAAGTCGGCGTCGACGTGCTGAAGAAGGGCGGCAACGCCGTCGATGCGGCGGTCGCCGTCGGCTATGCGCTGGCCGTCGTCTATCCGAATGCCGGCAATATCGGCGGCGGCGGTTTCATGACCATCCGCTTGAAGGACGGCCGTTCGACCTTCATCGATTTCCGCGAGCGCGCGCCCCTTGCGGCGACCAAGACGATGTATCTCGATAAGGAGGGCAAGCCGATCAAAGGTGCCAGCCTCGACGGTTATCTCGCCGTCGGCGTGCCTGGTTCGGTGGCCGGCTTCGAGATGGCGCGCGAGAGATACGGGACCTTGTCCAGACAGGATCTCATGGCCCCGGCGATCGCCTATGCCAAGGACGGCTTCGTCCTCAACCAGGGCGACGCGGCCTCCTTCGCCGGCGGCGCCGACCGGCTGGCCAAGGATCCGGCAGCGGCCGCTATTTTTCTGAAAAAAGACGGGAAGCCCTATGGCATCGGCGAGAAGCTAGTTCAGTCGGACCTTGCGGCCTCGCTCTCGGCGATCTCCGAGAAAGGCCCCGATGCCTTCTACAAGGGGCCGATTGCCGACGCGATCGTCAAGGCGAGCGGCGCCAAGGGCGGCATCCTCGCCAAAGGCGATTTCGAGCAATACGCGGTGCGCGAGCTGAAGCCGGTGACCTGTTCCTATCGCGGCTACGAGATCATCTCCTCGCCGCCGCCGAGTTCGGGCGGCGTCATCATCTGCGAAATCCTCAATGTGCTCGAAGGCTATCCGCTGTCCTATCTCGGAGCCGGCTCGGCCGAGACCGTCCACGTCATGGTCGAGGCCATGCGTCATGCCTATGTCGACCGCAATTCGGCGCTCGGCGATCCGGATTTCGTCGACAATCCGGTCTCGAAACTGCTCGACAAGGGCTATGCCAAGGACATCCGCGACAAGATCGATCCGTTCCGCGCCGGCGTCTCGAAGGACTTGATGCCCAAGGGCTTCGGCGAGTCGAAGGAAACCACCCATTATTCTATCATCGACAAGGACGGCAACGCGGTAGCCGTCACCTATACGCTCAATGGTTCCTTTGGCGCCGGCGTCGTCGCCGACGGCACCGGGATCCTGCTCAACAACGAAATGGACGATTTCACCCAGAAGCCCGGCGTGCCCAACCTCTACGGACTGGTCCAAGGCGAGGCCAACGCGATCCAGCCGAAGAAGACGCCGCTGTCCTCGATGAGCCCGACCGTCGTTGTGAAGGACGGCAAGCCGTTCATGGTCATCGGCAGCCCGGGTGGCTCGCGCATCATCACCATCACGCTGGAGGCGATCGTCAACGTCATCGACCACGGCATGAACATTCAGGAGGCGATCGACGCCCCGCGCATCCACCATCAATGGCTGCCCGACACCGTCTATGTCGAGCCTTTCGGGCTTTCTCCCGACACCGAAAGGCTGCTTGCCGGCATGGGCTATCATCTCGATCTCAGCGACCAGACCTGGGGCCAGGCGGCCGGCATCCTTGTCGGCGGCAAGAGCCTGGCGGAGATCGAGAAAGGTGGCGGCGCCCGCTACAACGGAGCCATCGACAGCCGCGCCGCTTCCGGCGAGGCGCTGGGCTACTGACTACACGACAAGGGTGATGGTTGAGGCAATCAGCAGCACCGCGGCAATGCCGACGAACAGCGCATAAATGCGCGGCCGGTCAATCAGCAGCGCGTTGCCCGAAATCCAGGCCGAAGTGGCGCCGCCCAACGCAAACAGGAAGCCGTTGCGGTGGCCGAAGGTCATCGAGGCGGCCATCAGGCCGCCGATGATCAGCGCGCCGAACACGATGATGACGGCAACGGCATATTTCTCGAAATCATTGCCGCTGCCCATCGCCGGTCCCATGGCGTTGAGATTCGGCAGATCGTCCGGATCAAAGGGGCTGGCCGAGCCGTATTCGTCTTGACCGAGGGATTCGCGCATCATTCGTTCTCCGCTGAGCGGCAACAAACCATCAACGCTAGCCAAGTGCAACCGGCAACGCAGCCGCCATCACGCGTTCGCCACCCGGCTGGTGCCAACGTGCCACGGTTTCCTGGATAGCCTCAACGCCGAGGGCTTCGATCGGGTTCCACAAGCTTGATCTCTCTGGAAAAATCGCTGCGCACGATGCCGTGCCGCTGCAGCTTGTCGTAGAAGGTCTTGCGCGGAATGCCAAGCGCCTCGATCGTACGCCGGACATCGCCGCCATTGCGGCCAAGTGTCTCGCGGATGATCTCGGCCTCGTAGCGCTCCAGCCGTTCCGGCAAGGGCATCGAGACGTCCAAATCTGTCGGCTGAGCGGCGGGGCTGCTGCCGATCTCTTCCAGTCCGAGCACGAAGCGCTCGGCAAAATGGGCGAGCTCGCGGACATTGCCCGGCCAGTCGTGTTCGCGCAGATGGCGCTGGACGGCGGCCGGCGCCGCGGGCACCTGGCGATGAAAGCGGGCAGCGGCGCGCTCGGCGAAATACCCGAACAGCAACGGCACATCGTCCCGGCGCTCGCGCAGCGGCGGGATCGAAAGCGTCACCACATTCAGCCGATAATAGAGGTCTTCGCGGAAATTGCCGCGCTGGCCGGGATCGCCGAGATCGATCTTGGCGGCGGCAACGACGCGCAGGTCGACCGGCCGGATTTCGTTGGTGCCGAGTGGCGTCACCTCGCGCATTTCGAGCACGCGCAGCATCTGCACCTGAGTGGAGGGCGGCATGCTTTCGATCTCGTCGAGGAACAGCGTGCCGCCGCTCGAATGCTCGATGCGGCCGACGCGCTTCTTCTGCGCGCCGGTGAAGGCGCCGGCCTCATGGCCAAACAATTCGCTTTCGATCACTGTCTCCGGCAACGTGCCGCAATTGAGCGCGACGAAATTGCCCTTGGCGCGGCGGCTCCAGCGATGCAGCAGGCTCGCCACCACCTCCTTGCCCGAGCCTGTCTCGCCGGTCACCAGCACATCGACATCGGTGTCGGCGATCTGTCTCAGCGTGCGGCGCAGCCGCTCCATAGCCGGTGTCTGGCCGATCAGCGGAAGGCCTTCCTGCGCCTGCTCGGCCGCTTCGCGCAAGGCGCGGTTCTCCATAACAAGACGGCGCTTTTCCGCGGCGCGCCATACACTTTGCGCCAGCCGGTCGGCCGCGAAGGGCTTGGTGATGAAGTCATAGGCGCCGTCCTTCATCGCCTTTACCGCCATGGCGATATCGCCGTGCCCGGTGACGAGGATGACGGGGATATCCGGGTCAAGGTCGACCACGAGGTCGAAAAGCTGCAGGCCGTCCATTTCGGGCATGCGGATGTCTGACACCAAGACGCCGGCAAAGCCGGCATCGAGGCCGACGAGTGCCTCGCTTGCCGAGGAAAAGGCAGACACGGCAAAACCGGCAAGTTCGAGCGTCTGCTTCGTCGCCTTGAGCAGGTCGCTATCGTCATCGATCAGGACGACCGGATTGCCGTCTGTCATCTCGGGCCAGCCTTCGAGAGATGGATGGTGAAGCGGGTGCCGGTCCCGCTGTTTGTCACCTCGATACGCCCGCCATAGTCGGCGACGATGTCCTTCGAG
>NZ_RZSV01000089.1:0-21661 GCF_004023205.1 Mesorhizobium sp. M1A.F.Ca.IN.020.03.2.1
TCACCGCACGGTTCAAGGCTGCGAACGGTTCCAACACATTGGCCGCAATGCATGAAGCAGCGGAAGAGCTGCATGACTGGACGGCAAGGAGGCTCGGTGAACGTCGATGAAGTGAAAGCCCTGGCGAGCGCGATCAGGGAAGAGGTGGCTAAAGCGATCACCGGGCAGCGCGACACGGTCGATCTGATGCTGACGGCGCTGTTCGCCGGCGGGCATATATTGCTCGAAGGTCCGCCCGGTACCGCAAAGACCATGACCGCGCGCTGCTTCGCGCAGGCGCTCGGCGTCGCCTATGGGCGCATCCAGTTCACGCCCGACCTGATGCCCGGCGACATCGTCGGCGCCAACATCTACAATTTCCAGACCGGCCAGTTCACGCTGACGCGCGGCCCGATTTTCTGCGATCTGCTGCTTGCCGACGAGATCAACCGCACGCCGCCGAAGACGCAGGCTGCACTGCTCGAAGCCATGCAGGAGCACGCTGTCACATTCGACGGCACGACCCATTCGCTCGGCAAGAATTTCATGGTGGTGGCGACGCAGAACCCGATCGAGCATCAAGGCGTCTATCCGCTCCCCGAGGCCCAGCTCGACCGCTTCCTGTTCAAGCACCGGGTCAGCTATCCGGACGCGCAGGAAGAACGTGCCATCATCATCCACCACGGCGGCGGCTCCGCCTCGCACAATATCGAGCAATACGGCATCAAGGCGCAGACCGACCGCAAGACGCTGGAGGCGGCGCTTGCCACAGTGGGCGCCGTCACGCTGGTCGACGACGTCGTCGGCTACATCGCGGCCCTTGTCCGCGGCACGCGCGAAAGCCCGGATCTGGAGGTCGGCGCCAGTCCTCGCGCCGGCGCCATGCTGGCGCGCGCGGCGCGAGCCCGGGCGGCGCTCGACGGCCGCAACTATGTCATCCCCGACGACGTCAAGGCTTTAGCCGTGCCGGCGCTGCGCCACCGCGTCATCCTCTCGCCGGCGGCGCAGATCGACGGACGGCTGGTCGAGCAGATCGTGTCCGACCTGGTCGACCGGACGGAAGCGCCGCGTTGATCTATCCGAGCGGCAGAGCGGTATGGGCGGCGGCGGCGGGAGCGATTCCCGCCTTCCTGATCGCGCTCGCGCTGCCGCATGTCTGGTATCTCGGGCTGCTCTGGATTTGCGCTTTGCTTGCCTTCTTGGCGGTCGACGCGGCGGCCGGGCGCGGACGCGCGTCGCTCAGCGCCACGCTCACCGCACCGCCGCAGGTCGGCGTCGGCGGACGTTTCACGCTGCACATCGCGGCCGGTCTCGGGGCGCGAACGCGCCGGCTGCAGGCGCGCGTCGGGCATGACCAGCGGCTGGCGCCGGTCAACGGCACGGGCGGCACACTGCCGGCAAATGGCGGCACGCTCGATCTCGAATTCGACGCCATTCGGCGGGGCATCGCCAGCTTCGATCGGCTGTGGCTGCGCTGGCAAGGGCCGTTCGGGCTGGTCTGGAAGCAGGCCGTGCTGCCGGTGGAGCGCAAGATAGCGGTGCTGCCCGATGTCAGCCGCGCCCGCGACGAGGCGATCACGCTGCTGCAGCGCTCCGCTCTTGCCGACGGCCATGCACAGAAGCGCGCCGGCCAGGGCCGCGAGTTCGAGGCGCTGAAGGACTACCAGCCCGGCATGGGCCGGCGCATGATCGACTGGAAGCGCAGCGCCCGCCACGGCAAATTGCTTGCCCGCGAATTCCGCATCGAAGAGAACAACAACATCGTTCTAGCCATCGATAGCGGGCGGCTGATGTGCGAGCCGGTCGAGGGCGTGCCGAAGGTCGACCGGGCCGTGACGGCGGCGCTGTTGTCCGCCTTCATTGCGCTCAAGGGCGGCGACCTCGTCAGCCTGTTTTCCTTCGACGCCAGGCCGCGCGTTTCCAGCGGCGCCGTGCGCGGCTCGCCGAGCTTCACCATGATCCAGAAGCGCGCCGCCGAGATCGACTATTCGACCGAGGAGACCAATTTCACCCTGGCGCTGACGACGCTCGCCGCGAAGCTCGACCGGCGCTCACTGGTCATCGTTTTCACCGATTTCGTCGACCCGATCAGCGCCGAGCTGATGCTGCGCACCGTCGGGCGGCTGACCGAGCGGCATCTGGTGCTGTTCATGCTGATGAAGGATGTCGAGCTGGAGACTTTGGCCGATATGGCGCCTACCGCCCCGGAGGACGTGGCCCGCGCGGTCACCGCCGGCGACCTGCTCAGACAGCGGCAGGTGGTGATCGGACGCCTCAGGCTGCTCGGCGCGCATGTCATCGAGGCCGACCACCAGCGGCTCGGCCCGGCGCTGGTCGAGCGCTATATCCAGCTCAAGGAGGAAAACCTCTTATGACGCTGCCCGCCGGCACCGATGCCGTGCGCCAGTCGCTGGCAAGCTTCCGCCAGGAGCGCGAGGCCGACTGGAAGGCGTTCGAGGCACTGCTTGCCCGCGTCGAGAAGCGCGCGCCGCGCGCGCTGTCGGAAGAGGAGCTGCTGTCACTGCCCCTCCTCTACCGCTCGGCACTGTCCTCGCTTTCGGTGGCGCGAGCCACTTCGCTCGACAGCGCACTGATTGCTTACCTCGAAGCGCTCTGCCTGCGCGGCTATTTTTACCTCTATGGCGCGCGGCGATCCTTGAGAACGCGCATCGGCGACTTCTTCCTGCACGACTGGCCGGCGGCGATCCGCGACTTGTGGCGCGAGGTGTGGGCATCGGTCGCCTTGACGGTGATCGGCGCCATTGCCGGGTACTGGCTGGTCGCCTCCGACAAGCGCTGGTACGACGCCATCATCGCGCCGAGCCTCGCCGGCGGGCGCAATCCGGATTCGTCGGCCGAGATGCTGCGCAGCGTGCTTTATGGCGGCGGCGACCACTTTCTGTCGGGCTTCGCCGCTTATCTCTTCACCCACAACACGCAGGTGTCGATCCTGGCCTTCGCGCTCGGCTTCGCCTTCGCGGTGCCCAGCGTGCTGATCATCCTGATGAATGGCTGCATGCTCGGCGCCATCTTCCAGATCTATGCCGCCAAGGGGCTCGGTTTCGAGCTCGGCGGCTGGCTGTCGATCCACGGCACGACGGAGCTTTTCGCCATCGCCATCGCGGGCGCGGCCGGCATGCGCATCGGCACCAGCATCGCCTTTCCCGGCGAGCTGACGCGCATGGCCGCGGCCTCACGCGCGGGCCGCGTGGCGGCGACCGCGATGGTCGGCGTCGTCATGATGCTGCTGTTTGCCGGCCTGCTCGAAGGCATCGGCCGGCAGACGATCACAAGCGATATCGCCCGCTATTCGATCGGCGGCGGCATGCTGGCGCTCTGGATTTCTTATTTCTACCTGTTCCGGATGGTGCGGCATGGCAACGGCTAGGAATCCCGCCGCGCTGGTGCGCCCGCTGGTGACGCCGGAGGGCGTGGACCTGCGCGTCAAGCTGGCCGATGCCGGGACGCGGGCTTCGGGATTCCTGCTCGATGTGGTGATCATCGTCGTCGCCGCCGTCGCGGTCAGCCTTGTCGCGATCTTCGGCCTGGGCGGGCTCGGCGTGAAGGACGCCGAACCGCTGTTCATCGTCTGGATCATCTTCATCTTCCTGCTGCGCAACGTCTATTTCATCGCCTTCGAGGCGGGCCGGCGGGCGGCGACGCCCGGCAAGCGGATGGTCGGCGTCCGCGTCGCTTCGCGCAGCGGCGCCGGCCTCAGCCTCGACCAGGTCATCGCGCGCAACCTGATGCGCGAGATCGAGGTGTTCCTGCCGCTGTCGATCCTGGCGGCGCGCGGCAGCGCCGGTGTCGCCGACACGCTGTCGACCATCTTCGGGCTGGTGTGGGCGCTGCTGTTCTCGCTGTTCCCGCTCTTCAACCGCGACCGGCTGCGGATTGGCGACCTGCTCGCCGGAACCTGGGTGGTCGAGGCGCCGAAGGTGGCGCTGCTCGAGGATCTGTCGCTGCGCAAGGATCCGGTCGCGACCCGCTTCCAGTTCAGCGCCGCGCAGCTCGACGCCTATGGCATCGCCGAGCTGCACAAGCTGGAGGAAGTGCTGCGCCGCGACGACTATTTCGCGATGAAAGCGGTGGCGGAAACGATAGGCCGCAAGATCGGCGCCAGGGTCGAGCCGGTCGATTCACGGGCATTCCTCACCGCCTATTACGGCGAGCTGCGCGCGCACCTGGAGCGCAAGCTGCTGCTGGGCAATCGGAAGGCGGACAAGTACGCGCGGTAGATTGGAACTCTCAGTATGTCTGAAACAATCAGCCAAGCCGAGAGCGCCAGAATAGAAAGCGCCATTCAGGCAGCAGTTGCCGGGTCGTGGGAGGTTTTTGCAAAACTCACCGATGAACCGTTTCCAGACGATGCGTCGATGAGGGAGCAGTTCGAAGATTCCACTCCCCGACTGCAGCAGGCCGGAGGAAATTGGGAAATGAAATGGGGCATAGGCATCGTACCCGACGACGCGACGCGCGTGATCACAGCCATGATCAAAGCGCCGCCCACCGTGGATATTGTCCTCACGCTGCACAGCACGAGCGACCGGGACGACAGCACTATCAGTATCTGGACCTCCTTTCAGCAGCGAAATTGGGACGACTAGGCCCTCGCCCTACCCCACCCATTTTTCATAATCCGACACCAGAAGGTGAACCGGCGCCACATCCTCCTCGATGTTGGAGAAGCGGCCGATCGGATCGCGGAAGACGTTGTCGGTGAGGTCGTCATTGACGGTCGAGACCTCGCCGATCAGCACGTCCTTGCCCTCGGCCCAGAAGGCGTGCCAGACGCCCGGCAGCAGCGTCACGCTCTGGCCCGGGTCGAGCTTCAGGAGCCCGCCGGCGGGCAATCTGGTGATGGTGCCGTCGACCGGCACCGACACTTCGGCCTTCGGGTCGATGCCGCCGTCGCGGTCGTGCATGAACAGTTCCAGCACCAGCTTGCCGCCGCCGCGGTTGATGATGTCCTCGGCCTTGATGTTGTGGCGGTGCATGGGCGACAGCTGGTCCTTGCGCGAGATCATGATCTTCTCGGCGTAGAGCATGCCCATGCCGAGCTTCATGTCCGCGTAGCGGCCGTTGCGGACGGTAAAAAGGAAGAGACCAAGCTCATCGAACTTCTCCTGGCCGTAGTCGGTGATGTCCCAGCCGAGACGCGAGCTGAAAATGGCCGAAGAGTCCGCCTTGTGCGCCTTCATCTCTTCCGGCGACCAGTAGGCGAAGGGCGGCATGATGTAGCCGAACGAGCGGATGAAGGCGTCGGCTTCGCGGATGATGTCGTTGATTTTGGAGCGCTTCATGGTCGTTTTCCTTCCGGCCGCTGCCTGCTGAAATCTGCCAACCCGAATATCGCAATGCCGGTCCGCTGTCGACGCAAACTGACGGCTCTGGCCTCGTGACATCCGGCCCGATCAAGCCCATAACCCCAACCGGTTTTTGATCGCGCATGTCTTCATTCCCGAAACCGGTTCCCACCTTCGGGAGACATGCTTTTGAACGGTGATCTTCATGGCAAGCATAGACGATCTCGACACGCCGGCGATCCTGATCGACGCGGCCCGCGCCGAAGCCAACATCGCAAAGGCGCAGGCGCATGCCGACCGCCACGGGCTGAAGCTCCGCCCGCACATCAAGACGCACAAGCTGCCCTACTGGGCGAAGAAGCAGGTCGCGGCTGGCGCGGTCGGCATAACCTGCCAGAAGATCGGCGAGGCCGAGGTGATGGCCGATGCCGGGCTTGAGGACATTTTCCTGCCCTACAACATTCTCGGCCGCGCCAAGCTGGAGCGGCTGAAGGCACTGCATGGCCGCGTCGCGCTGTCGGTCACGGCGGACAGCCACGAAACGCTGTCAGGGCTAGCCGCGACCTTCACCGATACCGGCCACCCGCTGCCGGTGCTGGTCGAATGCGACACCGGCATGGGGCGCTGCGGCGTGCAGAGCCCGGCCGAAGCGGTTGCACTGGCGAAAGTGATCGACCAGGCCAGAGGACTAACCTTCGGCGGGCTGATGACTTATCCGGCGGCGGGCCGCGCCGCCGAAGCCGAGGCGTGGCTGCGGAACGCGCGCGAGACGCTTGCGGCGGCCGGGCTCGAATGCCGGCGCATCTCCAGCGGAGGCACGCCGGACATGTGGCGCTCGGGCGAGGACAGCGTCGTCACCGAATACCGGCCCGGCACCTACATCTATCTCGACCGCTACCAGGTCGCCAAAGGCGTCGGCACGCTCGACGATTGCGCGCTGACGGTGCTGGCCACCGTGGTCAGCCACCCGACGCCCTCCCGCGCCATCCTCGACAGCGGCAGCAAGGCTTTGTCCTCCGATACGCTAGGACTGCCGGATTTCGGCGAGCTGCTCGGCGTGCCCAGCGCGCGAGTGACTGGACTGAGCGAGGAGCACGGCAACGTCACGCTTTCAGACGGCGGCGCCCTGCGCATTGGCGAGCGCGTGCGCGTGGTTCCCGATCATTGCTGCGTGGTGACGAATTTGTTCGACCAGGTGCATCTGATCGACGGCGACAAGGTGCTGGAAACGCTGCCAGTGGCGGCGCGGGGGAAGATGGCTTGAGGATCCTGAGACGCACGCAGATGTTTTAAGTTCGTCTAGGCTGGCGGGACAGCGCCCCCCGTGTCCTGCCGGACATCTCCCCCCCACTTTGGGGGGAGATTGGCGGCTCGGGCGTCGCGCCCTCCTCCAAACGCTGAAAGTTGCCGAAAGCAATCGCACCATCCTTGTGGGGGAGATGTCCGGCAGGACAGAGGGGGGCGAGAAGGAACGCGACAGACCGCTATTGGTCCGAAAATCTACTGCCGTTCCGCCTGCCGCGCCGCAACCCTGCGCATCGCGATCACGCGGCGCCTGAAAATCTCCGTGCGGATCGCCATCAGGTGCAGCGCGAAGAACAGCACGGTGAAGCCAAGCGCCATCACGGCGAGCGGCCACAGCATCGAAGGGTCGATGGTCGGGCCGCCGAGGCGGAAGACCGAGGCCGGCTGGTGCAGCGTGTTCCACCAATCGACCGAGAATTTGATGATCGGGATGTTGATGAAGCCGACCAGCGTGATGATGGCGGCGGCCCAGGCGGCGCGGCCGGCGTCGTCCAGTGCGCGAGTCAGCGCGATAATCCCAAGATACATGAGGAAAAGCACGAAGACCGAGGTCAGCCGAGCGTCCCACACCCACCAGGTGCCCCACATCGGCTTGCCCCAGATCGAGCCGGTGATCAGCGCGAGCGCGGTGAAGGTGGCGCCGATCGGAGCCGCTGCCTTCAGCGCCACGTCGGCCAGCGGGTGGCGCCAGACCAGCGTGCCGAGCGCCGAGATCGCCATGATGGTGTAGCACATCATCGCAAGCCAGGCGAAAGGCACGTGGATGTACATGATGCGCACCGTGATGCCCTGCTGGAAATCCTCCGGCGCGGTGAAGCTCATATAGAGGCCGACGCCGAGCAGTATCGCCGCGGTCGCCGCGAGCCACGGAATAACCTTGTTGGCCAGCCCGACGAAGCGCGTCGGGTTGGCGAGATCGATCCAGCCGGCGAGGCGTGAGGTGGTGTCGCTCATGCCGATCTAAATAGACCGGCGATGCATCAGGGGCAATCGGACGGTTGTCGCACTCTCTCCTTCTCCCCTTGTGAGAGAAGGTGGATCGGCGCGCGAGCGCCGAGACGGATAGGGTGCGCGACGGAGTGAGACGCTGATCTTCCTGGAACACCTTCATCTGTCGCCTGCGGCGACACCTTGTCCCACAGGGAAGAAAGCTTACGCCGCTTCCGTCACCGGACGGCTGAGGCGACGGACCTCCTCGTCGTTGAGCAGGCCGCCGGCGCGCAGCAGGGCTGCGAAGCGGCCGTTGCGCAGCGACAGCTCGGTGAAGCCGCCGTATTCGACCACCTTGCCCTTGTCCATGAAGACGACCAAGTCGGCGTCGCGCACGGTGGTCAGGCGGTGGGCGATGATGAAGGTCGTGCGGTTGCGGCGCAGTTCGTCGATCGCTTCCTTGACTCGGTCCTCGGTCTCGACGTCGAGCGCGCTGGTCGCCTCGTCGAGCACCAGGATCGGCGCATCCTTCAGCACGGCGCGGGCGATGGCGATGCGCTGGCGCTCGCCGCCCGAGAGCTGGCCGCCGCGCTCGCCGACGACGGTGTCGTAGCCGCTGCTCTTGGCCAGGATGAAGTCCTGTGCGGCGGCGGCATTGGCGGCGGCGTGCACCTCGTCATTGCTCGCATCGGCGCGGCCGACCCGGATGTTATCCTCGATCGAGCGGTTGAGCAGGCCGGCGTCCTGGAAGACGGTGGCGATCGAGTGGCGCAGCGACTTGCGGGTCACCGTGCGAGTGTCGATGCCGTCGATCAGGATGCGGCCGCTGGACGGCGTGAACACGCGCTGCAGCAGGTTGATAAGCGTCGTCTTGCCGGCGCCGGTCGGGCCGACGATGGCGACGGTCTTGCCGGCCGGCACCTCGAAGGAGACATTTTCGATACCATGGCCCGAATTCGCGAACTCGAAGCTGACGTCCTCGAACCGCACACGGCCGGTGACGTTGGTCAACTCGCGCAGGCCGTCCGGCTCGGCGGTTTCGGCGGCCGAGTCCTCGAGGCGATAGAAATCCTCGAGCTTGGCGCGGGCCTCGGAAATCTGCGTCGTGAAGGCGGACATCTGGTCGAGACGGGCGATCAGCATTCCGGCAAAGCCGGTGAAGGCGACGACGTCTCCGACACGGAGCTGGCCACGGGTGACGAGATAAGCCCCAATCGAGAGCACGATCATCATCGAGATGGTCGACGACAGGCGGTTCAGCGCATTGGCGATAGCCCACCAGTCGAGCACCGGGTTCTGCGCGTCGAGCAGGTCCTTGACGTAGCGCTTCAGCGTCGCGGTCTCATGGCCGATGCGGTTATAGCTCTGCAGCACGGCGACGTTGCTGACGCTGTCGGTCACATGGGCAAAGACTGTGTGGTAGTGGCGCTCGACGGCGGTCTGCCCCGACTTGGTACGGCGCATGACGATACGGCCGATTCCGACGTAGAGCACGCCGAGGCCCAGCAGCACGATGGACATGCGGATGTCCATGGAAAGCGCGGTCGGCACCAGCAGCACCAGCGCAATGGCCGTCGAGAGATGCACGCGCATGAATTCGAGCCACAGGCTGAACAGGGTTTCGACGGCGCGCAGCAGCGTGTGCAGCGAATTGGACGTGCCGCGCTGGTGGTGCCAGGCGAGCGGCATGGTGATGACGCGCTCGAAGGACTGGCACAGCACTTCCGAACGCCGGGCATGGGCGAAGCGGTCGGCGCCGCGCGACACCAGCACGAAAGCTATGACATTGAAGACACCGAGAGCGGCCCAGACGGCGAGCGTCGAAAACACCGGACCTTTTTCGGAAATGGCGCCGATCACCCGGCCCAAAAGGATCGGCTCGAGAATGGCGATCGCGGCAAGCGCGACGTTGGCGCCGCAGATCAGCGCGACGCGCTTCTTGTCCGCAGCCAGATAACTCAGCGCTCTAAAGTAGATCTGCAGAAGTGACACTTCAGCTACTCCGCCAAACTCTTGTCCGTGCTCAATGTCGGTATTGTGCGCCGCACCATTTTTTGACACGTACCGGTTTATGTGTCGCGAAACAATGCGTCGTCTATCCCTTCCGTTCCGATTTAGCGAACAAAAGATGACGACGGTGCGAAATCTGACGTGATCACCTAACGGTTTGAGATAAAAGGTGAAATGTCAGCCTTGCGGCAAAACAATGGCACCTGCCCAGCGCTGCCACATTTTTAATCACTTGCGCTTGCTTAGCCGTGCCTGAAGCAGCGTGGGCGCACGCTGCCCGGCCCATTGGCAAAGTAAAACGCCAAGCTCGGCCGCGCATCCCGAGAGATGCGCGGCCTGCAAGGCAAACCGTTGATCCTACGCAGGTATCTTGACGACGACGTCGGTCATCTCGCCGGCCCTCGGTTCGAAAGACCCTGATTTGGTCTTCGAACCATTGACTTCAAGCGCGATCGACTTGGTCTTTTTGTCGCGGATGACGCGAACCTTGATTTCGCCGCCGAACATCTTGAGTGTGGCGGCGTAGCCGTCCCAGTGGCCGGGCAGCTTCGGCCTAAACGTGATCTGCTTGCCGCGCCGCTCGATGCCGAGGATTCCTTCCACCGCGGCCCGGTAGAGCCAGCCGGCCGACCCCGTATACCAGGTCCAGCCGCCGCGGCCGCCTTTTCCTTCGCCGGCGTAGATGTCCGCCGCCACGACGTAAGGCTCGACGCGGTAATGCTCGGCCGCCGCCTCGTCCGAGGCGTGGTTGACCGGGTTCAGCATCGAGAAGCAGCGATAAGCCTCGTCGGTGCGTCCCATCTCGGCCAGCGCGATGACGAACCAGGTGGCGGCATGGGTGTACTGGCCGCCGTTCTCGCGCACGCCCGGCGGGTAGCTCTTGATATAGCCGGGATCCTTGTCGCTGTTCGAGAAGGGCGGCGTGAACAGCTTGACGATCTTGTGCTTGTCGTCGACGAGCATCTTCGTCGCCTGTTCCATGGCCGTGGTCGAGCGGGCAGGATCCCCCTCGCCCGACAGCACGCTCCAGGACTGGGCGATGGAGTCGATCTTGCACTCATCCGAATTGCGGGAGCCAAGCGGCGTGCCGTCGTCGAAGCTGCCGCGCCGGTACCACTGGCCGTCCCAGGCCGTGCTCTCCAGCGCCCGCTTCAGCAGGTCCGCGTGCTTCGTCCAGGCCTGCGCCCGCTTGCCATCGCTCTGTCCCTTGGCGATGGGGGCGAAGTCACCCAGCGTCTTCAGCAGGAACCAGCCTAGCCAGACGCTTTCGCCCTTGCCGCCCTCGCCGACACGGTTCATGCCGTCGTTCCAGTCGCCGCCGAGGATCAGCGGCAGGCCGGCCGGGCTGCTGCGCTTGATGGCCAGATCGAGCGCCCGCGCGCAGTGCTCGTAAAGCGAGGCTGTGGTCTTGGTGATCTCGGGCGTGAAGAAGGCGTCGTGCTCCCCCTCGCCAAGCTCCTGCCCGTCGATGAACGGTATCTGCTCCTTGAGGATGGCGGCATCGCCCGTCACCTCGATGTAGCGGGCCGTCGCGTGCGCCAGCCACACGACATCGTCCGAGATCATGGTGCGCACGCCGGCATCGGTGCGGGGCAACCACCAGTGCTGCACGTCGCCCTCCTGGAACTGCCGGCGGGCGGCGTTGAGAATCTGGTCGCGCGCCAGCTTCGGATCATGCGCCAGCAAGGCCAGCGTATCCTGCAACTGGTCGCGGAAGCCGAAGGCGCCGCTCGCCTGGTAGAAGGCCGACCGCGCGCGGATGCGGCAGGCCAGGCTCTGGTAGGGCAGCCAGTGGTTGACCATGGCGTTGAGCGCCTTGTCCGGCGTTTCGACCTGAATGGTGTCGAGGAAGCCGCGCCAGACGCGCTCATTGTCGGCCAGACGCCGGTCGAAATCCTTGTCCCTGTGGGTCTGGACCAGGGCGCTCGCCTCGGCGGCCGTGGCGGCGTCGCCAAGCAGCCAGAACAGCGTCACGTCGCCGCCGGCCGGGATGTCGATGTCGCTGGCGATCACCGCGCACGGATCGTCGCCTGCCTCGACGCGGCCGGACAAAGCAACTCCGCCAAGCACGGCCTGCGGATATTCGGTCGTGCCGTGCCTGCCGACGAACTCGCCGCGGTCGGCGGTCACCGAATGAACAGGCGCCGTCGCGGCGAGGAAAGCCACCCGCTCGCCGAAGTCGAGCCCGTAGGGGTTCTGCGCAAGCATGGCGCCCGTCGCGGCGTCCCTGGTCGGCACGATGGTTGCCGCCGTGCGCGAGCGATGGCCGCCGAGCACCCACTCGGCATAGGCATAGACGCGCAGCCTTTCCGGCGCGGGGCCGGCATTCTGGATGCGCAGCCGGGTGATCTTCACCGGATCCACCGGGTCGACGACCTGCGTCAGATCCATCGACAGCGGCCCGCGCTTCGAGCGGAAGGTCGAGAACCCCTGCCCGTGCCAGGTCTCGTAGGTCATCGAGGGATCGCGCACCACCGCGGCCATCGGCGAGAACGCCTTGCCGCTCAACTGGTCGTAGATATAGAAGCCCTCGCCCGGCCGGTTCGACACCGGGTCGTTCGACCACGGCGTCAACTGGTAGTCGCGGCTGTTGCGGCTCCAGGTGAAGCCGGCGCCCTCGGCAGAGACGTGGAAGCCGAAGGAAGCGTTGGAGATGACGTTGATCCAGGGCTGCGGCGTCACACGACGGCCGGTCAGCCGCGTCACGTAGTGGCGGCCGTCGCCGTCGAAGCCGCCAAAGCCGTTCCAGAGGCTGAGGCCGGTGCCGTCGGCGGCAATATCGGCTCCCCCCTCGCTTGCCCGCGTCGGCTCAGGCAAAGGCGGCGACGGCTGGCGGGCCGGAACGCCTTCCGCCTGCTGCAAAGCGTCGCGAGCCTGCAATGCCGCCGTTTCGGCCCGCTCGAGCTGGTCGAAGATGGTGCCGTTGCGGGTGTGGAGCGCAACACGCGCGACCGACAGTAGGGTCTTGTAGGTCGGCTCGTCCATCAGGTCGCGGCGCACGGCGAAGATGTGCTGACGCGGGCCAAGCTCGCGACCACGCAGGCGGCTGTTCTCGCACAGCGTCTCCACTGCGCGCTGCAGGTCCTGCACGTAGGAGGATGCCTGCTCGTTGACGACGACGAAGTCGATCATCATGCCGCGGGCGCGCATGTATTCCTGGAAGCGCAGCGCCTGGGCGACGATCTCGAGATCGGCGACGTCGCCGATGCGCACCAGGAAGATCGGGAAATCGCCGGAGATGCTGGTCGGCCAGAGGCTCGATTGGCGGCCGAGGCCCGAGGCGATGGAGTCGGCGGGCAGACGCAGGAACGGATCGGGATAGATCAGGTAACGCGCCAGCTTCTGCACATTGGCGGCATCGGTCAGGCTGAGGCCGAGATGGCGCGTCTGCACCTGGCTGCGCGTCCAGGCGAGCATCGCCTGGCGGGCGAAGCTCTCCTGATGGTCGAGGCGGCCGATCGCCTCGTCGAGCTCGCCCCGGTTGGCGCCGACGACGGTCCAGAAGGTCAGCGAGATCTTCTTGTTGGCCGGCACGCGCACCTGGCGGCGAAGTGCCGCCACCGGGTCGAGCGTGAAGCCGTGGCTGCCGGAGAGCCGGGCGCCGGGGTCGAAGGCGGCAGCGTCGGCGATGGTGCGGCCACGGCCGATGAAGGCGCGGCGATCGGTTTCGGCCTCGGCGTCGCGCGAGGGACCCGACGGATCGGTGACGAAATGCACCATGGTTAGGTCGGGCTCGTTCTTTTCGCGCTTGCGCCTGGTGGCGAAGATCGCGCCGTTGTTAGCGGAGATCTCGGTCTCGACGAACATCTTCGAGAACGCCGGATGGGCGTTGTCGGAGGCTTCGTTGCCCAGCACCAGCTCGGCAAAGGACGTCACCTCGATGTGCCGGTCGGTGGGGCCGTCATTGTAAAGCGTGACGCGCCGGCCTTCGCCGTTCCCTTCGGAGATGACGATGCACTCGACCTCCGAACGCAGCGAGCCGATCGATTTGGTAAAGCTCGCCTTGTCGTCGGCAAACAGCGTCTGCACGCGCTCGCCCTCGGCGCGCTTCGGCTCGGCGGTGGCCGACCACCAGTCGCCGGTCGCGGTGTCGCGCAAGAAGATATAGGAGCCGAGACGGTCTTCGCTCGGGTCCGGCTGCCAACGGGTGATGGCAAGCTCGCCGAAGCGGCTGTAGCCGGAGCCGGTGGCGGTGACCATGACCGAGTACCGGCCATTCGACATGACGTTGGTCGCGCGCAGCGCCTTGATCGGGTCAAGGATGATGCGGCTGTCCGGGCTCTCGGTCTCGGTCTCGTCCTTGGAGCGCTCGTCGGCCTCGGTCCTGACGGTGGCGGTCGGGATGTCGCGCGGCGCCTTCTCCTGCAAGAGGAGTTCGGCCGACTCAATCACCGGATCGCTGTGGAAGCGTTCGCGCAGCCGACCCTCGAAGATGGCGTCCGCCACGGCGGCGATCGACATGCCGGAATGGTGGGCCATGTAGTTCTGGACGACGGCATGGTCGGTGCCTTCCGGCACGCGCTGCGGCGTGAAGTCGACCGCATCGTAAAAGCCGTGCCGGCCGAGCGCGCCGATCGCGCGCAGCCGCATCAGGTTCTGCACCGCCTCACGCGGATTGAACTGCGCCGCCAGGATGGTGGCGTAAGGCGCGATCACGGTGTTCTGGCCGAGACCACGCTTCAGGCCGAGGCCGGGCACGCCGAAGTTGGTGTACTGGTAGGTGAGCTCGCGGTCGCGGGCATTGTAGGCCGCTTCCGAGATGCCCCAGGGCACGTTCTTCGAGCGCGCATACTGGATCTGGCGCTTGATGATGAGCTTGCTGGTCTGGTTGAGGATCGAGCCCTGCGGCTCCTTCATCACCAGCGGCGGCATCAGGTACTCGAACATCGAGCCCGACCAGGACATCAGCGCGCCCTTGAAACCGATCTCGACAATCGGCCTGCCGAGCCGGAACCAGTGCTCGGTCGGCAAGTCGCCCTTGGCGATGCCGAACAGGCTGGTCAGCCGCGCCTCGGAGGCGAGCAAGTCGTAGCAGCTCTCGTCGAGCTGGTGCTCCTCGACGCGATAGCCAATCGACAGGAGCTTGCGCTCCTGCCGCATCAGGAAGGAAAAATCCATCTCGAAGGCGTAGCGGCGGCAGCGCCCGCGCAGCGCGAGCAGCTTGGTGCGGAGCGCCGAGACCGCGCTTTCGTCATTGTGCGAATCGTGCACATGGGCCTCGCAGGTCGCCTCCAGCCTGGCCGCCCAGTCGGCGATGACGTCGCTCTTGGGCGACGCCGCCTCGACGTGGATGGCCGTGGCGAGCTTGCGGATCTCGCCGGCCAGCACCGCGAGATTGATCGTGCGGATCGAAGCCATCTCGGGCTGCGCCTTGATGGTCATCACTGCCCGGCGCATGCCGTCGAGGCGGTCGGCAAGACGCTGGCGCAGCGGCCGCAGCTGGCGGCGGTCGTCGGGCAGTTCCTCCAGGCTCTCGTCGAGGATGGTGACGGTGTCGAGGATGCCCTCGAAATCGCCCTGCAGGTGGACGGAAGGCGCCTCGGCCCATTCGGCGCAGGCCGCGGCCACGGCGACCAGATGGCCGGCGAGATTGCCGCTGTCGACCGCCGAGATATAGAGCGGATAAAGCGGCTTCAGGGTCGTCGTGTCGTACCAATTGTAGAGATGCCCGCGATCGCGCGGCATGTTCTCGATGGTCGTCATCGTGGCGTCGATGCGGGTGATGGCATCCGACAGGCTGATCCAGCCGAAGTCGCGCGCCGACACCACCGAGAGCAGGTAGACGCCGATGTTGGTCGGCGAGGTACGCGGCGCCACCACCGGGGCCGGGCTTTCCTGGAAATTGTCGGGCGGCAGATGGTGATGCTCGGCCGTCACGAAGGTCTCGAAATAATGCCAGGTGCGACGCGCCACGGTGCGCAGCGCATGGATGTCAGCGGCGGAAATGCGCAGCCTGTCCTCGGTCTCGGCCGAGCGGCTGATCCAGCAGGCGACGGCGGGCGAGCCGATCCAGAAAATCGCGAAGAAGAAGGCGACGAACGCGCCGGTGGAATCGGCCAGCACCGGAACGGCAAGGCCGACGACGCCGATGATCACGGCGCCATACATCATGCTGTAATAGGCGCCGAGATCGCTGCCGCCGGTCTTGTGCGCCTGCGAGGCGGTGCGCCACTCCAGAAGGTTCTGGCGGCTGACGAAGAGCCGGTAAAGAGTGCGGACGATGGCATCGCCCATCATCCAGGCAAGGTGCGCCATCAAAAGCACCTTCAGCGCCACCAGCGCGGTGCCGAACACAGTGTCGCGCGCCAGCGCCGAGAAATGGCCGCGCGGCGTCTGGTCGCCGCTCTTCGGCAGGATGCCGTTGACGATGTCGAAAGTCGGGGCCATGAACAGGCTGAGGATCATCAGCGCCTGCCACTGCGCGGCCTGCGTGAACGGCAGCAGCGTCCAGCCGGCGATACAGGCCATCACCCAGAAGATCGGGGTCACCGAGCGGCGGAGGTTATCGACCATCTTCCAGCGCGACAGTGCCGGAACGCCAGAGCGCGGATCGAACATGAAGCCGAGCAATTGCCAGTCGCCGCGCGCCCAGCGGTGGTGGCGTGAGGCGTCGACCGAGTAGCGGGTCGGATAGTCCTCGACCAGTTCGACATCGGTGACGAGCGCGGCGCGCGCCAGGGCGCCTTCGAGCAAATCGTGGCTGAGGATGGTGTTTTCCTCGATGCGGCCCTTCAGCGCCGTTTCGAAGGCGTCGATATGGTAGAGGCCCTTGCCGGTGAAAGTGCCGTCGCCGAAGACGTCCTGATAGACGTCGGACACGGCAAAGACGTACGGGTCGAGACCGCGATTGGCCGAGAAGACGCGCTGGAAGAAGGAGGCATCGTCGCCGCTGGTGAGCGAGGCGGTGATGCGCGGCTGCAGGATGGCGTAGCCGGCTGTGACGACGCGCTTTGCCGGATCGAAATGCGGACGGTTGAGCGGATGCGCGAGCTTGCCGACAAGGCTCGAGACGGCGTCGCGGGTGGTGCGCGTATCGGCGTCGAGCGTCATCACATAGGTGACTTTGTCCGGCAGCGGCACATCGAGCGGCAGGAAGGTGGTATCGCTGTCGCCGCGCAGCAGAAGGTTGAGCTCGTGCAGCTTGCCGCGCTTGCGTTCCCAGCCCATCCAGCAGCCCTGGGCCTGATTGTAGAGCCGGCGGCGATGCAGAAGATAGAAGCGCGGAGCACCTTCCGACGGATAGCGGGCGTTCAGCCTGGCGATCTCGTCGCGGGCATATTGCAGGATCTCGATGTCGGCTGCGTCGATCTCAGTCTTGGAATCAGGCCAGTCGGACAAAAGCGCGAAATGGATCTCTTCTGCCGTGTTGGCGAGATGATGCACCTCGATGTTGCGGATGTTTTCCTCGACGTCGTCGCGCGACCCGATGAGCGAAGGCACGACGACCAGCGTGCGCGCTGAGGCGGGGATGCCGTGCTTATAGTCATAGCCGACTAGCCGCGTCGGCTTGAGGAAGAGCGCCACGACGGTGTTGAAGAAGGCCAACGCGCCTTCGCTTGCCGGCACCGCGAACAAAGCCAGCATCAGCGTGATCGCCCCCGCCGAGAGGCCGAGATTGGCAAGCGCGTTGCCGGACAGCACAAGCAGGAGCACCGTCAGCAGGAAGACCGGCACGACGATGCCGAGCCAGCCGGTGGCGGCAAAGGCGCGCTTGAAAGTCACATAGAAGGGAGCCCGATAGCCGATCGCCTGTTCCAGCTCCGGCCGGCGCGGCCCGACCAGGAAGAAGCCGACATCGGTATGCACGGAGGGGTCGGCAGTTTCCGGCACGCCGGACGCATCGGTGACCCCAGGCATGTGGCCTGCAAGCTCGATCGCCGTTTCGGCGACGCGGAATTCGGAAAGGTCGGAGCGGCGCGCAAGCTGCTCGATCGCGGTGCGATACTGATCGCGCGAGAAGAAATCGAGCGCGGCGAAATCGGTCTTCTCGCGCAGCAGCGTGTCGATGCGGCTGACGCCCTCGAACCAGACCGTCCAGTCGACGTCGTTGATGAGGCGCAGGCCGCGGATGATGTTGCCGGTGGTGACGTTGCCGCTGGACAGCGTCTGATGCTCGGAGATGATGATCTCCTCGGCGTCGGAGCCGGTCTTCTCGAGCTCGCCCTCCAGCCATTCCAGCGCGCGGCCGGCGTTCTGCGAACCGTCACGCAGGCGATAAAGGAGCTGGGTGGCGAAAGTGGTATCCTGCGCATGCGCGGCGTAGCTCGACAGGATCCTGGTCCGGTCGGCATTGTCGTCGGTCGCCAGCACCCGGTCGGCGACCTCGTTGGCGATCTGGCGCATCTCTCTCGTACGGTTGACGCGCACTGCGATGCGTCGGAGGTTTTCGATCAGCACGAACCGCAGCAGCGACGGCAGCGCCCAGAGCTCGCCGATCTTCAGCGGCTCGACCGATTGAAAGCCCTCGACGATGGCCTTGAACATGGTCGCCGAGACGGCGCTGTCGGAATGCTCGACATAGCTCCAGGCGACGACGAAGGCGCGCGGCAACGCCGTGCCGCCCGCAAGCTTGAGCGTCGGCAACTGGCGGTAGAAACGGCGCGGCAGATCGCGCTTGACCTGAAATATGGTCTCTTCGACCAGGTAGTTGTTGTCGAGCAGCCATTGCGCCGCGGGCGTGATCGTCTCGCCCTTGGCCTGGGCGGCGTTGGTCGAACGGTAGACTTCGAGAATCTTCTTGGCGCTATCGCGGATGCGGGCCTGGAATTCGAACGGCGAAAGCCCGAACAGGTCCCTGACATCGCCCTTGGCGAGTGCTGCGCCCAGCGCGCGCAGCCGGTCTTCCGGCAGGAAATTGGAGCGTATCGGCGCTTCCGTGACGGTCGGGAAGCCGGCACTAGTTTGTTCGATCTTGGCGGGATTCGTCTGGATGTTCATTGATTATTCCGTAAGGCGGGGCGCGATGCGGCGTCACCGCCACGGCAATGGCCCTAAAACCGGTTCAAATGCAATCTGTTGCATGGCAGGTTCGGCCGAAAGTTTGTTTGCGCTCCATGACAGGGGCGTCCCCTTTCGACAACTCAAGGGCGAACGCCCCTCGCTTCCCGCCCCGGGTCCGATCAGGGAAAGGATTCAGGCTTTTTCGTGATACATGCAAGGGGCCAGGCGATATTTCGCCCGCGCCGCGATCATGTTTGGCAACAGCCGTTAACCATTGGCGGCGGTGACGCGCAGGCGGATCACAAAAATCAGCTCATGCCCTTCAGGCTGGAGGCGCAGTTTCTGGCTCTGCTGATCGAGGACGAGCGCATCAAGCGGTCCGAGGCTGGCAGCGGTGTCCGTGAGGACTGTGACGCCACCGCCAACCGGCAAGATAATCGTCGTGCCGTCGGTCGACCTTATCTCGACTTCACCCGAAACAGGCAAGCGCTCGACCGTATGGCTGATGCAGCCGCGGCGGCTCATGACGTTGAGATCGGTGATCGGGCCGCCAATCAACGTGGCGCGGGTCGGCACGTCGCCGGGAAAAGGAAGCGGCGCCGAGGCTGGCGTCAGCCGCGCCGGCGGTCGAGAGGCGATGTCGAGCATAATGCCGTCGCCTTCCAGCACCGACAGCGTGCGGTCGACCCCGGCGAAGCTGGAGAATGGCCCGCTGGTCTCGACGCGCGCCATGGAGATGCGCCAGTCGAAATCCTCGAGACCGGCGCCATCAGGCGAGACGGCGATCTCGGTGGTCGTGCCGCCGCCGTTCTTCCACGGCATGACGCGATAGCCGGCGGTACGAAGGATGCGCATCGGTTCAACCCAGTATGCCCGGCAGGTTGAGCTGGTGCTCCTTCGCGCACTCGATGGCGATGTCGTAACCGGCATCGGCGTGACGCATGACGCCGGTCGCGGGGTCGTTCCACAGCACGCGCTCCAGGCGCCTGGCCGCGTCAGGCGTTCCGTCGGCGACGATCACCATGCCGGCATGCTGCGAGAAGCCCATGCCGACGCCGCCGCCGTGATGCAGCGAGACCCAGGTGGCGCCGGACGCGGTGTTGAGCAGCGCGTTGAGCAGCGGCCAGTCGGAAATGGCGTCGGAGCCATCCTTCATCGCCTCGGTCTCGCGGTTCGGCGAGGCGACCGAGCCGGAATCGAGATGGTCGCGGCCGATGACGACCGGCGCCTTGATCTCGCCCTTGGCCACCATTTCGTTGAAGGCGAGTCCCAATCGGTGGCGGTCGCCAAGCCCGACCCAGCAGATGCGCGCCGGCAGGCCCTGGAAGGAGATGCGCTCGCGCGCCATGTCGAGCCAATTGTGCAGATGCGTGTTGCCGGGGGTGAGTTCGCGCACCTTGGCGTCCGTCTTGTAGATATCTTCCGGATCGCCCGAGAGCGCAGCCCAGCGAAACGGGCCGATGCCGCGACAGAACAGCGGACGGATGTAAGCCGGCACGAAGCCGGGGAAGGCGAAGGCATTTTCGAAACCCTCGTCCTTGGCGACCTGGCGGATGTTGTTACCGTAGTCGAGCGTCGGCACGCCGGCGTTCCAGAACGCCACCATCGCCTCGACATGCTCGCGCATCGACGCGCGCGCCGCCTTCTCCACCGCCTTCGGATCGCTGACGCGCTTCTCGCGCCATTCGGCCATGGTCCAGCCCTTGGGCAGATAGCCGTTGATCGGGTCATGCGCCGAGGTCTGGTCGGTGAGGATATCGGGGCGGATCCCACGCCTGAACATCTCCGGCACGATCTCGGCGGCATTGCCGAGCAGGCCGACGGACTTCGCCTCGCCGGCCTTGATCCAGCGCTCGATCATTTCCATCGCCTCGTCGAGCGTTTCGGCCTTCTCGTCGAGGTAGCGAGTGCGCAAGCGGAAGTCGATCGAGTCCGGATTGCATTCGATGGCGAGGCAGGAGGCGCCGGCCATGACGGCGGCCAGAGGCTGGGCGCCGCCCATGCCGCCGAGGCCGGCGGTCAGGATCCACTTGCCATTGAGATTGCCGCCATAGTGCTGGCGGCCGGCCTCGACGAAGGTCTCGTAGGTGCCCTGAACGATGCCTTGCGTGCCGATATAGATCCAGGAACCGGCCGTCATCTGGCCGTACATCATCAGGCCCTTCCTATCGAGCTCGTTGAATTTTTCCCAGGTCGCCCAGTGCGGCACGATGTTGGAATTGGCGATCAAGACGCGCGGCGCGTCCTTGTGGGTGCGGAAGACGCCGACCGGCTTGCCCGACTGCACCAAGAGCGTCTCGTCCTCGCCGAGCGTCTTCAGTGACGCGGCGATGCGGTCGAAATCGTTCCAGGTGCGCGCCGCCCGGCCGATGCCGCCATAGACCACGAGCTCGTTCGGGTTCTCGGCGACCTCCGGATCGAGATTGTTCATCAGCATGCGCAGCGGCGCCTCGGTCGTCCAATAGCGGGCGTTGAGCTTGTCGCCGCGCGGCGCGCGGACTTCACGGATGTTGTGGCGAGGGTCGGTCATGTCGGCAGTTCCCTTTCGATCAGGTGCGGCGGGAGCGTCAGCGCGCGGCCCAGGCAATCGCGGTTTCGAGAATGGTTTTCAGCGTGGCGCGGATCGGCGCCGCGTAGGTTGGGTCGTAAGGCACCGGCCAGTTGTCTGGCGCGCCCTTTTCCGACGGCTCGCGCATATAGCCGCGGTTCGAGAGCTCCATCTGCAGCGCATGGACGCCGCTCTGCGGCCGGCCGAAACTTCTGGTGATCCAACCGCCCTTGAAGCGCCCATTGACCACCCAGGACTGGCTGCTCGCCGCGAGGATGGCGGCTACCTTTTCCTGCAGCGATGGTTCGGTGCTCTTGCCGTCATTGGTGCCGAGATTGAACACCGGCAGCGTGCCTTCGAACAGGCGCGGCAGCACCGAGCGGATCGAATGGCAATCATACAGCACGATCTTCTCATGCATGCCGCGCAGCCGGTCGATCTCAGCCTGCAGTGCGGCATGGTAAGGCGCGAAGTAAGTCTCGCGGCGCCGGTCGATCTCGGACGGCGTCGGCTCCTCGCCCATGCGGTAGAGCGGGTCGCCATCAAACGTGTCGGTGGGGCAGAGCGTGGTCGTCGCCTGTCCAGGATAAAGCGAGACGCCGGAGGGGTCGCGGTTGACGTCGATGACGGTGCGCGAGATGGC